>NZ_JBFAMX010000004.1:0-102913 GCF_040659615.1 Nonomuraea sp. NPDC049784 | reverse complement strand
CCGCGATCGCGCTCGAGGAGCCGCCGCTGATCGAGGTGGTGCCCGGCTCGTACGACCTTCCCGGGGCGCGGGTGCTCGACCTGGTGGCGGTGATGGACCGGTTGCGCACCGAGTGCCCGTGGGACCGTAAGCAGACGCACGAGTCGTTGGTGCCGTACCTGCTCGAAGAGGCCTACGAGGTGCTGGAGACCATCGAGCAGGGCGACTACCCGGCGCTTCGCGAGGAGCTGGGCGATCTGCTGCTGCAGGTGGTCTTCCACGCGCGGGTGGCCGAGGAGTTCGACATGGACGACGTGGCGGCCGGGATTGTGGAGAAGCTCATCCGCCGCCACCCTCATGTCTTCGGCTCCGTGCGGGCGGAGAGCGCCGACGAGGTCAACGACAACTGGGATGCGATCAAGGCGGCCGAGCGGGCGTCCAAGGGGCGCGAGTCCGTGCTCGACGGCGTGCCCATGGGGCAGCCCGCGCTCTCGCTGGTCGCCCAGCTCCTGCGCCGCGCCTCCCGCGCCGGTGCGCCTGACTCGCTGGCGGCCGCCGTGGGGCAGGGGGTGGCGCGCGAGCTCTTCGACCTGGTCCGCCGCGCCGGCGACGCCGGCCTCGACGCCGAGGCCGAACTCCGGGCCGCCGCCCGCGCATACCGCGACCGCGTCCACGCCTGGGAATCCGCCTGACACGGTTCTCGAGGGCGGTCGAAAGGTTCACCGGGGCACGAGCCTGACCGTGCGGTGCGGCGTACGGACGTACCGATAGGCTCTGATGGCATATTGCCTTTCCGATTTAGGAGCGCATCCCGTGGCTACCATCGAGGTCGTATACGCCCGCGAGATCCTCGACTCGCGAGGCAACCCCACGGTCGAGGTCGAGGTAGTGCTCGACGACGGCAGCAGCGGCCGCGCGGCCGTGCCGAGCGGGGCGTCCACCGGTCAGTTCGAGGCGGTCGAGCTGCGTGACGGCGGCAAGCGTTACGGCGGCAAGGGTGTGGAGAAGGCCGTCCTCGCCGTGACCGACGAGATCTTCGAGGAGATCAACGGGGTCGAGGCCGAGGACCAGCGCATCATTGACCAGATCATGATCGACCTGGACCGCACGCCCAACAAGGCCAAGCTCGGCGCCAACGCCATCCTGGGCGTCTCGCTGGCCGTCGCGAAGGCCGCCGCCGACAGCGCCGACCTGCCGCTCTTCCGCTACGTCGGCGGCCCCAACGCCCATGTGCTGCCCGTACCGATGATGAACATCCTCAACGGCGGCGCCCATGCCGACACCAACGTCGACATCCAGGAGTTCATGATCGCGCCGATCGGGGCGGAGACGTTCCGCGAGGCCGTGCGCATGGGCACCGAGGTCTACCACGCGCTCAAGAGCGTGCTCAAGGAGAAGGGTTACGCCACCGGCCTGGGCGACGAGGGCGGCTTCGCGCCCAACCTGCCGTCCAACCGCGACGCGCTCGACCTCATCCTGGTCGCCATCGAGCGGGCCGGCTACGTGCCGGGCGACGACATCGCGCTGGCGCTCGACGTGGCCGCCTCCGAGTTCCACAAGGACGGCGTCTACACGATCGACGGCAAGGGCCTGTCGGCGCAGGAGCTGATCGCGTTCTACGAGGACCTGGTCGCCAACTACCCGCTGGTCTCCATCGAGGACCCGCTCGACGAGGAGGACTGGGCGGGCTGGAAGGCCATCACCGAGGCGCTCGGCGACAAGGTCCAGCTCGTCGGCGACGACCTGTTCGTCACCAACCCCGAGCGGCTCGAGCGCGGCATCAAGGAGGGCACCGCCAACGCCCTGCTGGTCAAGGTCAACCAGATCGGCACGCTTTCGGAGACGCTCGACGCCGTGGACCTGGCCCACCGCAACGGCTACAAGTGCATGATGAGCCACCGCTCCGGCGAGACCGAGGACACGACGATCGCCGACCTGGCCGTGGCGGTCAACTGCGGCCAGATCAAGACCGGGGCCCCGGCCCGCTCCGACCGCGTGGCGAAGTACAACCAGCTGCTGCGCATCGAGGAGCTGCTCGACGACGCCGCCCGCTACGCGGGTCGCGCCGCTTTCCCGCGTTTCGGGCGCTAGTTTCGAGTACCGGGCTCGCGGAGTCCTGATCCACCCGCGAGCCCCCGTACTTGAAAGGGGGTGTGGAGCAATTGGCGAAAAGGCCGCAGCTGACCGGGCGGGCCGCCATCCTGGCCATTGTGGTGTGCGCGATCGCGATGAGCCTGGCCTACCCCGTGCGCGAGTACATCAGCCTGCGCCGCAGCATCGCCGAGCTCCGGGCGGAGAAGGCCAGGGTCGAGGCGGAGAAGCAGACGCTGCTGGAGCGCGACCGGCAGGTCTACGATCCCAACTGGCAGAAGAAGACGGCCAAGGAGCGGCTGTTCTACTGCGGGCCGGGAGAAAAGTGCTTCGTGGTGATGGAGCGCCAGCAGACCAAGGAGCAGGCGGCCGTGCAGCAGCAGCCGGCGGCGCCGCCGTGGTACCAGACGCTCTGGGAGTCGGTGGAGGCCGCCGACAAGGGCACGGGGCGCCGGGCCGTGACGGGGAAGGAAAGTGTTGGACAGTAAGGACGTCGAGACAGTGCGACGGCAGCTCGGGCGGCCGCCCAGGGGGTTGCGCGCGGTGGCGCACCGCTGCCCGTGCGGCAACCCCGACGTGGTGGAGACCGCGCCGAGGCTGCCCGACGGCTCGCCCTTCCCGACTCTCTACTACCTGACCTGTCCCAAGGCGGCCTCGGCCATCGGCACGCTGGAAGGCTCGGGACTGATGCGGGAGATGCAGGCCAGGCTGGCCACCGATCCCGAGCTGGCGGCCGCCTACCGGGCGGCGCACGACGACTACGTCGCCAGGCGCGACGAGGCCGCGCAGGAGCAGGGCCTCGAGCCGCTGCCGCGTGACATGCAGAGCACCGGCGGCATGCCGGAGAGGGTCAAGTGCCTGCACGCGCTCGTCGCGCACGAACTGGCGGCGCCCGGAGTCAACCCGTTCGGCAGGGAGGCGCTCGACGCGCTCCCCCAGTGGTGGAGTGACGGACCATGCGTGTAGCCGCTGTCGACTGCGGCACCAACTCCGTACGCCTGCTCGTCGCCGACGTGGGCGACGACCTCATCGACGACGTCGAGCGGCGGATGGAGATCGTACGCCTGGGCCAGGGCGTCGACAGGACCGGCAGGCTGGCCCCCGACGCCCTGGAGCGCACGTTCAAGGCCATGCGGGCCTACCGCGAGCTGATCGACCGGCACGGCGCCACCCGGACCCGCGTGGTGGCCACGAGTGCGACCAGGGACGCGGCCAACCGGCAGGAGTTCGTGGACGGGGTCCGCGAGATCTTCGGGGTCGAGCCGGAGGTCGTGTCGGGGGCCGAGGAGGCCGAGCTCTCGTTCGTCGGCGCGACCAAGGGCCTGCTACGGCTGTCGCCGGAGACCGAGATGCCGCAGGGGCCGCTGCCCCCGTACCTGGTGGTGGACATCGGGGGAGGGTCCACCGAGTTCGTGGTCGGCTCCGAGCACGCCGAGGCCGCGCTGTCGGTGGACATCGGCTGCGTACGCCTGACAGAGCGGCACCTGAAGGACGCCGGAGACCCGCCTTCCGCGCCGGCCCTGGAGGCCGTGGTGGCCGACATCGAGGCGGCGCTCGACCGGGTCGAGGCGGAGGTGCCCGTCCACCGGGCCCGCACACTCGTGGGACTGGCCGGCTCGGTGACGACGGTCGCGGGCATCTCGCTCGGCCTGCCCGCCTACGATTCGGCCAGAATTCACCACTCGAGGATTTCGGCAGAGCAGGTTCACGAGGTGACGCGGCGGCTGCTCGCGATGACCCATGGTGAGCGCGCCGAGGTGCCGGTGATGCATCCGGGAAGGGTCGATGTGATTGGGGCAGGTGCGCTAATACTTGACCGGATCGTACGACGTTTTGCGTTTTCCCAGGTCGTGGTAAGTGAGCACGACATCCTCGACGGCATTGCGTGGTCAATCGCCCGATAGCTGAAGAAATCCGGACATTTCCAGTACTTAGACTGAGTTGAGCGTGCAATCAGTATTGTGGTTAGGTAAAGAGGCATTACGGGGGCTTTGCCATATTGCTGTGCACGAAAGGTGTCGGCGTGGCGACCGTTCCCGAGCGCGTACCTTCCCTCACGGAATGGAGCACTCTCACATGAAGTCTGTTGGGTTAGCACGTAAGGCGGCGGCGTTCGGCGCGTCCGCCGCGGTGCTGGCCGCCCTGGCCGCGGGCCTGGTCGCCAGCCCCGCCCAGGCGGCGACGAAGGCAGCGCCCAAGGTCGCGGTATCGGCGCCCCGGGCGTCGGACAGTGACTACGAAGGATCTTGCCCGGTCAAGGTCGACTTCTCGGCCAAGATCAAGGTTGCGGTAAAGGGCAAGACGAAGCTGGCCTACCGCTGGCTCCACGGTGACGGGTCCAAGAGCAAGGTCAAGGTGATCAAGCTCACGGGCAAGGGCACCAAGTCGGTGACGGTCAGGCAGTCCCTGACCTTCAAGGAGGACGTCAAGGGCTGGGAAGCCGTCCAGGTCCTCGGTCCGAAGAAGGCGACCTCCAAGAAGGGCTACTTCTCCGTCTCCTGCGAGAAGCCGATCGAGTTGCCGAACCCCGGCCCGGCGGTGTCGGCTCGCGCGTGGGCCAGCCCCAGCTCGTACGTCGGCCCCTGCACTCCCGGCGACAAGATCAACTTTGCCGGCGTGATCGAGGCCAACCGCCCGACGTGGGTCCGTTACCGCTGGGTTCTCAACGGCGACGTGGTCGACTACGGCAAGGTCAAGGTCTACGACACGCGCAAGGTCGGTTTCGGCATCTCCCCGCGTGACAGCCAGCGCGGCTGGGCACAACTGGAGATCCTGAGCCCCGACGCCACCTCTTCCAACCGGGCCTACTACCGGGTCTGGTGCAAGGACGAGGCCCCCGAGACCACCAAGGTCTCGGCCGCTACCACGGTGGGCACGACGCCTGACTGCAAGCTCAGCGCGACCGGCACCATCACTTCGACCGGCGCCGGCCGGGTCACCTGGACCTGGCTGCTGAACGGCAAGACGGTGTCCAACGGCGAGACCTACTTCGACCGGAACGGCGGCACGAAGAGCGTTGACGCGCTCTCCGTCGCGCTCACCGGCGATGACGCCAAGGGCGGCAGCGTGAGGCTGTTCGTCTCGGGCCCGGACAACAGTGACCAGATCTTCAAGTCCTACGCGGCCTGCTCGACCCCGGCTACCTCCACGTCTTCCCCGGCGTGAACAAGGGTTCGGGTTACTGACTGAGAGCCGGACGGCACCCTCGGGCGCCGTCCGGCTTTCTTGTTGCCACTATTACGTTTTGCGCAGTAGTGTTCTTTACGTGGATCACAGCCAGCTTCTCAAGGGCGTGCTCGACCTGGCCGTGCTCGCGGTGCTTCACGAGCGCGACGGCTACGGATACGACGTCGTGCGCCGGCTCAGGGAGGCGGGCCTGGAAGAGGTGGGCGACGCCTCGGTCTACGGCACGCTGCGGCGCCTGTTCAAGGCCGGCGCGCTCACGTCATACGTGGTGGCCTCCGATGAGGGGCCACACCGCAAGTACTACGGGCTCAACGAGGTCGGCAGGGGCATGTACGCCGAATCGGCCAAGACCTGGGCCTCTTTCTCGGCCACCATGGCATCCCTGCTCAAGGAGGGACCAGCATGACCCCCGAACAGTACGCGCAGGCCGTACGGGATGCCCTTGCCGACCATCCCGAGCGGGAGGAGCTGCTCGAAGATCTCGACGACCACCTGGCCGAGATCGCGGCGGACTCGGATCTGCCGCTGGAGGACCGGCTCGGGCCGCCGGAGGTCTACGCGGAGGAGCTGGCGGCCGCGTACGGAGACCGGCCTGAGAGCCGCAGGAGGCGCCGTCCGGACCCTCGGGCGTGGGTGCTGGGCGCGCACACCAGACTGATGGGCCAGGGGCCGTACCGGGGCCTCGCAGGCTTCCTGCCGGAGCTGCGGCCCGGATGGTGGGTGCTGCGCGGCTACCTGCTGGCCATGCTGCTGCTGGCGGCGACCGGCGACGGCGGGCTCGTCCCGCCGAACATCGCGGGCTGGGCCCTGGCCGCGGCGGGCGTGTGGGCCTCGGTCTGGCTCGGCAGACGGCGCAGGGGACGGCTGGGCGCGGGGCTCATGGCGGCGCTCAACCTGGTGGCGGCGCTGACGTTATTCGCCGGGATGGTCTCGGCTGCCTCGTATGGTGAGGACAAGGAGCCCGTCCTCATGGCGACGCCACCGCAGGGGGTGTGGGTGGCCCCGGCCGCGTCCAGCGACGGTGTCTACAACATCAAGCCGTATGCCAAGGACGGCACCCCGCTGACCGACGTCTACCTCTACGACCAGGACGGCAAGCCGCTGACCACCAACCCCGAGGACTACGGCTACACGGTCGACCGGTCGTGCGGCGAGCCCATACTCAACCGCTACCCGCTGCCGCTTATCCAGCAGTCGGAGGCGGTCGAGCAGGGTCCGGCGACGAAGCGGACCTGCCCGACCCCCACGCCCAGTCCGACGCAGGGCAAGTGATCGGGCACCATCGGTGTCATGAGCTTCGTACCTCCTGGCACCGGCTGGCCCGACGACCCGGCGACCGCTGACACCCCGGTCGCGCTCGACCCCGCGGACGTGCGCCGCCTCGCCGCCACCAGCGGCACCCTCGCGGAGCTCACGGCCAGGCAGTCCGTCTGCCGTGCCTGCCCCCGCCTGGTGGAATGGCGCGAGCAGGTCGCCGACGTGAAGCGGCGCGCGTTCGCGGACCAGACGTACTGGGGCCGTCCCGTCCCCGGCTGGGGCGACGAGCAGCCGCGGATCCTGATCGTCGGGCTGGCGCCGGCCGCGCACGGGGGCAACAGGACCGGACGGATCTTCACCGGTGACCGCAGCGGCGACTGGCTGTTCGCCTCGCTGCACCGCAGCGGCCTGGCCGTACAGGAGACCAGTACGCACGCCGGCGACGGGCAGAAGCTCGTCGGCGCGCGGGTCCTGGCGTCGGTGCGCTGCGCGCCGCCCGCGAACAAGCCCACGCCCTCGGAGAAGGCCGCGTGCTTCCCGTGGATGGCCCGCGAGGTGCAACTCGTCGCGCCGTACGTGCGGGTGGTGGTGGCGCTCGGCGGGTACGCCTGGCAGGCCATGTGGCCCGCGCTCAAGGACGCCGGCTACGAGCTGCCGCGCAGCAGGCCACCGTTCGGGCACGGCGTCGAGGTCGAGGTCCGGTACGCCGGCGCGCCCGTCACGCTGATGGGCTGCTACCACCCCAGCCAGCAGAACACGTTCACCGGCCGCGTCACCGCTCAGATGCTGGACGACGTCTTCACCAAGGCCAGGTCACTGGCTGTGTGACGCGTTGCACCACCCCTGGATTGGATTCATCAAGTGCGCTTGACGTAAGCTTGTGAATGCTTTCACAAGCATTCCACGAGGGATGGGGCCTCAGGATGAACAAGCACATCTTGATCGTCGGCGGTGGATACGTCGGCCTGTACACAGCGCTCCGGCTGCAGCGCAAACTCCATCGGGAGCTGCGCAGCGGCGAGGCACGCATCACGATCATCGACCCCCAGTCCTACATGACCTACCAGCCCTTCTTGCCTGAGGCGGCTGCGGGTAACCTCTCGCCCAGGCACGTGGTGGCGCCGCTGCGGCGGATCCTGCCCAGGGCGCAGATTCTCAACGGCACGGTCACCAAGATCAACCACTCCGACCACACGGTCACTTTCCAGCCGGCACAGGGCGAGCCGCGCCAGATGGCCTACGACGTGATCGTGATGGCCGCCGGATCGATCTCGCGTACGCTGCCCATCCCCGGCCTCACCGACATCGGGATCGGCTTCAAGAGCGTGGGAGAGGCCATCGCGCTCCGCAACCGCGTGCTGCACCTGCTCGACGTGGCCGAGTCGACCGACGACCCGGAGGTGCGGCGCAGGGCGCTCACGTTCGTGGTGGTCGGGGCCGGGTTCGCCGGCGTCGAGGCGCTCGCCGAGCTGGAGGACATGGCCAAGGACTCGACGCGCTACTACCGCAACATCAGGCCGTCGGACCTCCGCTGGGTGCTCGTGGAGGCCACCAACCGGGTGCTCCCCGAGGTCGGCCCCGAGATGGGCAAGTGGACGCTGGAGCAGCTGCGCGAGCGCGGCATCGAGGTCAAGCTCGAGACCCGGCTGGAGTCCTGCGTCGGCGGCCACGTGATCCTCTCGGACGGCTCGGCGTTCGACGCGGAGACCCTCGTGTGGACCGCGGGCGTCAAGCCCAGCCCCGTCGTGAACGACAGCGACCTGCCGCTCGACGAGCGCGGCCGGATCAAGACCACCGCCATGCTCACGATCGCCGGCACGCCGGGTGCCTTCGCGGCCGGAGACGCCGCCGGGGTGCCCGACGTGACGAACCCCGGCCAGTTCTGCGCCCCGAACGCCCAGCACGCCGTCCGGCAGGCCAAGGTGCTGGCCGACAACATCGTCCGCTACCTGCGCGGAGAGCAACTGGTCGAATACCGCCACAAGTATGTCGGATCGGTTGCCGGATTGGGCCTTCATCAAGGCGTCGCCAATGTCTATGGAGTCAAGCTTCGCGGATTCCCTGCATGGTTCATGCACCGCACCTACCATCTGTCGCGGGTGCCGACGCTGAACCGCAAGGTCCGCGTCGTCGTCGATTGGACCCTGGCTCTGTTCTTCAAGCGGGAGACGATCTCGCTGGGTGAGATGGAGCACCCGCGTGAGGACTTCAGGGCCGCGGTCGCGACGACCCGCCGCTAGCCCAGGCAAGGCAGCGCCCCGGCGAGCCTCGCCGGGGCGTTTCGGCACCCCTGGTCGCAAGCGGAAGGGGTACCACGGGTGGGGCTCTCAGCGGTGACCGTGCTCGGCGTCGACCGGCCCGGCGTGATCGCCGCAGTCACCGGTTCGCTCGCCGACTGCGGAGCGAACATCCAGGACTCGACGATGACGTTGCTCGGTGGCCACGTGGCGATGATGCTGCTGGTGTCGGGCGACCTGGACTCCGCCGAGCTGCTGAAACGTCTGTGCGCGCCCGACCTCGTGGTGACCGCGTCCGCCATCGAGGCCCAGCGCCACTTCTGCGAGGAGGGAGGCGGCCTCGGCTACGTGCTGACCGTGCACGGGCCCGACCGGCCCGGCATCATCTCGGCCATCAGCGCGGTGCTGGCCGCGGACGGGGGCAACATCACCGGGATGAGCACCCGGCTCACCGGCCGCCTGTACGTGCTGATCGCCGACGTCGAGCTGCCGAAGGAGGTGGACGTGGCGGCGCTCATGCGCAGACTGGCGGCCGTCGGCACCAGCCTGGACTCGGCGATAACCTTCCGCCCCGTCGAACCGGACCTGCTGTGAGCGAGCACAGCGAGCGAACCACTGGACACAGAGGTTTGCTCACAGGACCGGCGAAGGAGGGCCTGTGAGTGGCCGGGGCGGCGGGCTTTGGGGGGTGGCCCGCGGTCGTCCGGGGACTCCGCGCGAGGTGCTCGGCGCCCCCCACCCTCTCCTGTCCGCCATGGCCGAACCGGTCGATCCGACCGCTCCCGAGATCGTGGCCGCCGCCGCCGACCTCCTCGCCACTCTGCGCCGGAAGACCTCCACGACCGGCCTGGCGGCTCCTCAGATCGGCCTGAGCTGGCGGCTGATCGCCTTTGACACCCGGCTCCACCCCAGAAGCCGTTCGTGGGCCGGAGAGCTCGTCCTGGCCAATCCACGGCTCGCCAGGGCCTCCCACTGGGACCCCGGGCGCGAGGGGTGCGCGTCCATCACAGGGCTCACGGCAGACGTCCCCCGTGCCACCCGTATCACCGTACGTGGGCATTTGCCAGGCACGGGCGAGCCCGTCACCATCGAAGCGGATGCCCTCGAAGCCCGCTGCATTCAGCACCAACTGGACCATCTGGACGGTCTACTCTTCTTGGACAGAGTGTCTGGAGCGCTATCCCTTCACCGCAGACTTCACAGTTGTGACTCTTGATGCGAAGTTGTGCTCCTCGGAAGTATGGTCTGTTTCGTATGATTGCGGCGCCCCCGTAGCCCAATGGCAGAGGCAAACCCCTTAAAAGGGTTGACGTGCGGGTTCGAATCCCGCCGGGGGCACTTGCCGTCTTCATCGCCTTTGGGTCCCTGACCTGGAGGTTTACCGCGATCGTCGGACGGCCTTGCTGCGGCCGATATGGAGTTGTTACGGAGCCGCGCTCTCAGCGGCCGCAACGCCCCTGGTGGCAGGGGCTGTCGGCGTCGGCGCGATGCCGGTCGGGTCGCTCGCCGGGGGTGAGTAAGCTCATGTCAGCGTCGTTTGCTTTTCACCTCTGACCATATTGACAAGGCGCGGTTTCTCTGCATCATCGGGCTTCTCCAGGGCGTTTCTTTCCGTGAATGCTCGACTACATCATTACTGCCGGTCTTTTCTCGCGGACGGACAGTAAAAGGCGCTTGCGGCGGACCCGCCTGCCCCTGGGCCTGGATGATCTTGGAACGGGCCCGATGACCTTGGGAACTCGGCGACGGGCACGTTCGTTGTCATCGCTGCCGAAGTCCCGTAAGAACATGCCAGTTGACCAAGGTGCCGCTGCGCCCCGTAGGCTCGGCGTCACAGGAGGCAGCGATGGAGAGCAAGAACCCCGTATTCAGCAGGTCGCGGCAGCAGGCCGCGGGCTGGGCTGGGCCGGACCCGTCCCCCAGTCAGTTGCAGAACATGTACGACGCCCCGTCGTACGCGGCCCCCACCCGGCCCGCGTACCGCACCATGACGCTCGACGACGTCGTCGTGCGTGGGTTCCTCACCCTCGGGGTGCTCGTCGTGGCCGCGGCCGCGGCGTGGATCCTCAACGTGCCGCCCGGGGTCGCCATCGGCGCTGCCGTAGTCGCACTGATCCTGGGGCTGATCGCCTCGTTCACGCAGAGCACCAACCCGGCGCTCATCCTGGGGTACGCCGCCTTCGAAGGCGTGTTCCTCGGCAAGATCAGCTCCGTCTTCGAGGGCCTCATCAGCGGCATCGTGCTGCAGGCCGTGCTCGGCACGGCGTTCGCGTTCGGCGCGGTGCTGACGGTCTACTCGTTGCGGGTCATCCGCGTCACGCCCAAGCTCGTGAAGTTCGGCCTGGCCGCGGGCATCGCGGCGCTCGGGCTGCTGCTGGTCAACATGCTCGTCGGCCTGTTCGCCGACGGCGGCCTCGGCCTGCGCACCGACAGCCCGATCGGCTGGGCGTTCAGCATCGTCATGATCCTCATCGGCTGCTTCTTCCTGCTGCTCGACTTCGACTCGATCGAGCAGGGCGTCAGGCAGGGGGCGCCGGAGAAGTTCGCCTGGCAGTGCGCGTTCGGCCTGACGCTGAGTCTGGTCTGGATCTACCTCGAGGTGCTCCGCTTCGTCAGCTATTTCACGAGTAGCGACTGATCGTTAACCTCCGCTTCACCACCGAGGGCTTCGCCGTCACGGCGGGGCCCTCGCCGTATGCGACCGAAAATCTACGTGCCGTCACAAAATGATGCCTGGCGGGGGGGTTGCCATTCGGACGTAGGTGTTGCAGTGTCGAGCCAAGGACCGTTATCCGCGGAGGTGCCCATGTCCTTGAACCACTCACCGGAGACGCAGACAAAGCTGATCGCAAGGGTCCCATCCATCACGGGACGCGAACTCCCAGAGTGGTTCCAAGCCATCGACAACGGCCCGGCTTTCCTGAGGTGCGATGAGCGGGCCAACTGGCTTGCCGACGAGCACGGGCTATCCCACGGCTACGCCGCCGCGATCGTTCACGAACACGAGCGGCACCGCCGTAACCGCATGGGCTTCATCTAAGCCCATCCATCCCCGCGCCCGCGCTCGAAGCGCGGGCGCGCCATCATGGCTGGATGGATCTCGACAAGGCACTCGCCTTCCTCCGCACCAACCACCACGCCATCCTCCTCACCAGGCATCGCGATGGGCGCCCGCAGATGTCTCCGGTGACCGCGGGAGTGGCGGGTGACCAGATCGTCATCAGCACCCGGGAGACGGCCGTCAAGGTGCGCAACGTCCGCCGCGACCCGCACGTCTCGCTCTGCGTCTTCACCAGCGCCTTCTACGGCGACTGGATCCAGGTGGACGGCACGGCCGACGTTCTCTCCCTCCCAGAGGCCATGGAGGGGCTGGTCTCGTACTACCGCGACATCTCGGGCGAGCACCCGGACTGGGACGACTACCGCGCCGCCATGATCCGCGAGCGCCGCCTCCTCCTCCGCATCACCCCAACCCACGCCGGCCCCGACTTCCGCGGCTGACTGGACCCACACCACCACACCGCCGCACGAGCGACCGTTTTGGCCCCCGGTGCGAACGGCGCGTACGCGGGCCGGTGCCGCACGTCGCCCGTCCCTTGGGAAGGAGGTCGGCGGGTGCGGCACCGAGACCGGTGGGGCCCAGAGCGCCGGGTCGGCGGCATGTGGTGCGGTGGTGTTCGGCGCAACGCGTACGGCGCCCGGGGTGGGCCACGGTAACCGGGCAATCATGGGCTCGCGTAACGGCGCTCAGCCGATGAAGGGTCAGAGGCCGTTTCCTGGAGGGCCATCAGCCGAAGTGCGGCGGATGGCCTGCCAGGGCGCAGCCGTAACGTATGGGCATCTCGTGGGGCCATCAGCCGAAGTGCGGCGGGTGGCCCGTCCGGGGCGCAGCCGTAACGTATGAAGGTTTGATACTCAGCTCAGGCGCTCGAGGATCATCGCCATTCCCTGGCCGCCGCCGACGCACATGGTTTCGAGGCCGATGGACTTGTCGTGGTGCTGGAGGCTGTTGATCAGTGTGGATGTGATGCGCGCCCCCGTCATCCCGAACGGGTGCCCCACCGCGATGGCCCCGCCGTTAACGTTGAGCCGGCCCAGCGGGATCCCCAGATCCCGATAAGACGGGATCACCTGCGCAGCGAAGGCCTCGTTGATCTCCACGAGGTCGATGTCCTCGATCGCCATCCCCGCCCGTGAGAGCGCCTGCTTCGAGGCCTCCACCGGCCCCAGGCCCATGATCTCCGGGGACAGCCCCGTGACCCCGGTCGAGACGATCCGGGCCAGCGGCGTGATCCCCAGCTCGGCGGCCTTCACATCGCTCATCACGATGACGGCCGCCGCCCCGTCGTTCAGCGGACAGCAGTTGCCGGCGGTCACGGTCCCGTCGGGCCGGAAGACCGGCTGGAGGGTGGCGACCTTCTCGTACGTCGTCCCCGCCCGCGGCCCGTCGTCCTTCTCCACCACCGTCCCGTCAGGCAGCGTCACCGGCGTGATGTCCTTCGCCCAGAACCCGTCGGCCAGCGCCTTCTCCGCCAGGTTCTGCGAGCGCACCCCGAACTCGTCCTGGTCCCGCCGTGTGACCCCCTTGAGCTGGGCGAGGTTCTCGGCGGTCTGTCCCATCGCGATGTAGATGTCGGGAACATCGCCATCCTCGCGCGGGTCGTGCCAGACTTTCCCGCCCTCGCCGAACGTCTTGGTACGCGCCACGGCGTCCGTGAAGATCGGGTTCTGCGTGTCGGGCAGCGAGTCGGAGCTTCCCTTGACGAACCGGGACACCGTCTCCACCCCCGCCGACACGAACACGTCCCCTTCGCCCGCCTTGATCGCGTGGAAGGCCATCCGCGTGGTCTGCAGCGACGAGGAGCAGTAGCGCGTCACGGTCGTGCCGGGCACGTTGTCCAGCCCGAGCATCACCGACACCACCCGGGCCATGTTGAACCCCTGCTCGCCTCCGGGCAGCCCGCACCCCAGCATGATGTCGTCGATGGACGAGGGATCGAGCTGGGGCACCTTGGCCAGCGCCGCCTGGATCATCTGCACGGTCAGGTCGTCAGGGCGGATCTCCTTGAGCGAGCCCTTGAAGGCCCGTCCGATCGGGGAACGCGCGGTAGCGACGATGACTGCCTCGGGCATGGCCCCTCCTTTGTCGGTGCTACAGATAGAACTATATTCGGGTCCTATCCGTACATACCCGGAGCGGTCGCGGTTTGGTCGTTGACGGCGTGGATGGCCCCCTTCTCGTCGCGCCACAGCCGCCACCCGTCCTGGCTGCCCGTGAACCAGGGCGGCGGGACGACAGCGCCCTGGACCCGCTTGCCGGTGCCCAGGTCGTACTCGCAGATGGCGGCCGTCGAGTAGAAGCCCGGCGCCTGCCCGCGCAGCGGCAGCGGCTTGGGGTCGGTGACGCAGAAGGACCAGCCGCGTTCCTCCTCGACCGGCACGGACTTGCCGGTGGCCAGGTCGAACGCCGAGCCCTTGGCGTCGTGCTTGAGGAAGCCCAGCTTGTCCATCCGATCGGGGAAGGCCAGCCACCAGCCGGAGCCGGGGACGTCGGCCGCGGTGATCTGTCCGAGCACCCGGCCGCTCTCCGACTCCAGCCGGGCGAAGCCGCCGTAGGCTCCTTGGCGGTCGACGGGGCGCACAACGGGCGCGTAGCCGGGGTTGCCGCTGGGATAGACGCGTACGACCGAGGGGCGCATCCAGTTGATCGTCCCGTTGCCGATCTTGACGGAGAAGAGGCCGAAGGTGGAGACCTTCTTGGTCTGCGGGTCCGTGTAGGGGGCGACGTAGCCGACCAGGTTGTCATCCGTCGCGCCGAACGCCCACCCGCCCGACATGTCGATGCCCGGGCCGAGCGCCTGCTCGATCGGCTGCTGCCACTGCAGCTTGCCGGTCTTGAGCTCGTACGACTCGATCATAGGGTTGGCGGCCAGCCTCAGCAGCAGGACCCGGGCCGGATCTGACCACTCCACCTCGGAGATCCCCGGCAGCTTCCACAGGAGCTTCCCCGTGACCGGGTCGAGCACCACCGTGCGGGCCTTGGCCAGGGCGGTGTGCTCGGACAGGCAGATGTACGGACCGCAGCGCTGCGGCCCGAACGTCGAATGCATCGGCCTGGTCCACTTCTGCGCCCCCGAACGGGCGTCGCGGGCGATGAGCGTGGCGTTCCAGCGGCCGCTCTTGGCGGGGTCGAGCGCGACGACCACTCCCTGGCCCTGGGACGTCTCCACGATCGCCGGGGTCGAGACGCCCATGCCGGGCAGGCGGCCGGCCATCGTGGCCGGGTAGGCCCACAGCCGCTTGCCGTCGCGGAGGCCGACGGCGACGGTCTCGAGCGTGCCGTCGGGCTTCATGGAGGTGGTGGCCACCACCCCGCCCGCCACCGCCATCCGGCTGACGACGTTGACCTGGGTGTTCTGCCAGGTCGGGAAGTTCGTGGTGGTGGCCGCGTCGCTGCCGGAGCAGCCGGCCGCGGCGAGGGCTCCTACGAGGGTTCCTGCGAGGGCGATGGACGGTTTCCAGGGGGGACGCTGCACGGGCAATCCACTCCAAAAAGGACGAGGAGTGGCGACTCCGGCGCGCAGAGTGACCAGCACCAGGCGCACCTCGCCCGGCCTGAGCGTCGGACGTCAGGCCTAAGCCGAGCCTGAGCGTCAGACGCCAGGCGTCGTCGACGGTCTCGCCGAGCCGCCTGAGCGTCGGACGTCAGGCGTCGTCGACAGTCTCGCCGAGCCTGGACGTCACACGCCGGGCGTCGTTGAGCGTCACGCCGAGTCGCCGGCGGAGCAACGTCGCCCACTTCCCGTGCAGGCCCGTCGCCCGCCCGTCGACCCGGGTCGCGGTGACCTCGGTGCCGGGCTCCTCCGCGGCCGTAGCCGCCGCGAGGTAGATCGGTTGCAGTGCTTCGCCACGTGCGGGCCGCGGCTCAGGCCACAGCCCCAACGCAGCGCACACCGACGGTAGCACTGCGTTAGCGGCCTGCGCGTAACCTCGGGCAGATGGATGGAAACGATCCGGTCCGAACATTTCTGTCGGATTTGTATCGAACTCTGGCCCCAGAACGTCGGCGAACGCCACCGTACGGCCGCCCGCGTCGACCACCGCCACCGTCTGCGCCGCCGCGAGCTGGCGGCTCCAGCGCCGCGTCACCCAGCGCAGCGGCTGCGCGATCGGCCGCACCGTGCCGAGGTCGGGACAGGTGCCCACGACCACCTCGACCCCCGCGTCACGAAGCCGCCGCACGGCCTTGGTCAGATGTCGTACGGCGATCGCGGGCGGCGTCTGCGTGATGATGTCGTTGGCCCCCACGAAGATCACCGCCACGTCGGGCTCCATGGCCAGGGCCTTGTCCACCTGCTCTCCCAGCTCGGATGACGGGGCGCCGGACTTGCCGACGACGAGCAGGTGCACCGGACGCTCGGCGACCGAGGCCAGTCCGTTCGCCAGCAGCACGCCGGGGGTCTCGCTGTGGTCCGCCATGCCGAGTCCGACGGAGGTGGAGTCGCCGAGCATGGCCATCTTGAGCGGCTCGCCGGGGAAGTCGCCGTACGTGCCGTCGGACGGCGGCCCGTCCAGCCCGTGCGGGCGCCCGATGGCCTTGCGCGCGAGCAGCCCTTCGGCGATCAGCAGACCGTATGCCGTGGCACCGAGGGCAGTCAGCCCGCCCCCGCCGAGCGCCGCGGCCGCGGCGATTTTGCGTGCCGCGCGCGCCATACTAGCTGGCCAGACCACGTAGTGCCCTCCCTAGTCGAACTCGGCGGTAGCGTTTGCTTGAAAACTAGTCGAGGGCCTGCCACCCCCAATGGATCTCGGCCACAGACAAGCTGACCAAGCTTCGGCAAAGAAGGTGAACACCTCGGTGCGCGTTTACGATTCCCTGGTCGATCTGATCGGGAACACTCCGCTCGTCCGGCTGCACAAAGTCAACGCGGGGCTGCCCGCACAGGTGCTGGCCAAGGTCGAGTATCTCAACCCGGGTGGCTCGGTCAAGGACCGCATCGCGGTACGCATGATCGAGGCCGCGGAGGCGTCGGGCCAGCTGCGTCCCGGCGGCGTGATCGTCGAGCCGACCTCCGGCAACACCGGCGTGGGTCTCGCGATCGTGGCTCAGCAGAGGGGGTACCGGTGCCTGTTCGTGGTGCCGGACAAGGTGGCCCAGGACAAGATCGCGGTGCTGAGGGCGTACGGGGCGGAGGTCGTGGTCTGCCCGACCGCCGTCTCGCCCGACCATCCCGACTCGTACTACTCGGTGTCCGACAGGCTGGCCCGCGAGGTGCCGAACGCCTGGAAGCCCGACCAGTACTCCAACGTCAACAACCCCGACTCCCACTACCACTCGACGGGGCCGGAGATCTGGGAGCAGACCGAGGGCCGGATCACCCACTTCGTCGCGGGCATCGGCACCGGCGGCACGATCAGCGGCACCGGCCGCTACCTCAAGGAGATCTCCGGCGGGCGGGTGAAGATCATCGGGGCCGACCCCGAGGGCTCGGTCTACTCGGGCGGCTCCGGCCGGCCGTACCTCGTGGAAGGGGTCGGCGAGGACATCTGGCCGGCCACGTACGACACCAAGATCTGCGACGAGATCATCGCGGTGTCCGACAAGGAGTCGTTCAACATGACCCGCAGGCTGGCCCGCGAGGAGGGGCTGCTGGTCGGCGGCTCGTGCGGGATGGCGGTCGTGGCGGCGCTGCGAGTGGCGGCCACGGCCGCACCCGACGACATGATCGTCGTGCTGCTGCCCGACGGCGGCCGCGGCTACCTCTCGAAGATCTTCAACGACGACTGGATGGCCGACTACGGCTTCCTGACCACGCCCTCCGAGGAAGGGCTGGTCAGCGATGTGCTGGCCCGGAAGGGGCCGGGGCTGCCGGAGTTCGTGCACGCGCACCCGCACGAGTCGGTCAGCACGGCCATCTCCATCATGCGCGAATACTCGGTCTCCCAGCTTCCGGTGATGAAGGAGGAGCCGCCGGTCATGGCGGCCGAGGTGGTCGGCTCCATCGTCGAGCGCGACCTCCTCGAAGCCCTTTATCACGGCAGGCTCTCCTCCGACGACCCGATCGCCGATCACATGTCAGCGCCGCTACCCATGATCGGCAGTGGTGAACCTGTGTCCCGTGCGGTTGAAGCGCTGGAGAAGGCCGATGCGGCGGTTGTGCTGGAAGACGGCAAGCCCGCGGGCATGATCACCAGGCAGGACCTGCTCGCCTTCCTGGCGAATCACTAGGGCTTTCTGATCGACTCGATCACGGTGCCGAGGCCCTCGTGGCCGCGGCCCTCGGCGTCGGCGCGCTCGAACAACGCCTTGAGCGCGCCCGGCACCGTGGTCTCCATCCCGGCCTCGGCCAGCGCCTCGACGGCGTGGCCGATGCCGACGGCCTGCATGTGCAGGGAGTTCTGACCGCCCGGGTACTCGCCGGCCTCGAAGCAGTCGGCCAGGATCTTGGCGTACCCCATGGGGCCGTCACCGCCCACCTGGGTGAACAGGTTCTGGGCGAACGGCAGGAACTCCCGCGGCGGCACCTCCGCCGTGCGCAGCAGCGCCATGGCGTGCATGAAGCTGGTCAGGCTCGACCAGAAGATCAGCAACTGGGCCTGGTAGTACATCATCGCCAGGCCCTGGTCCGGCCCGACGTAGGTGACCTCGCTCAGCGCCTCCAGCGTCCCGGCGTGCCGGTCGAGGACCTCCTTGGGGCCGCTGTAGAAGGCGTACGCGCCCGGCAGGCCGATCGCCGGCGGCGGGACCATGATGCCCGCCGTGATCAGCGTGCCACCGCGCTCCTCCACCCACCTGGCGGCCCTCCGCAGCGCCTCCGGGGTGTCGGAGCTGAGGTTGACCACCGCCTTCCCGTCCAGCCTGGCGTCGCCGAGGCTGTCGTACATCGCCTGGTAGCTGATCTGGCTGACCACCAGCAGCTCACCGTCCGCCGCGCTCGCCGCCTGCCTGGCGCCCTTGGCCACCAGCGGCGCTGCCTTGCTCGCCGTACGGTTCCACACCGCCACCTCGTGTCCGGCGGCCAGGAAGGTCTCTGCCATCTTCGACCCCATCGGGCCGAGTCCCACGACTGTCACTTGACTCATGCCCCTCACCCTTTGGCACGCCGCTACGGAAATCCTTCGGCCCCGCTACGGGTTGGTCATGACGTGGTGCGTTTCGGGGTGCTGGGGCCGCTGGAGGTCTGGGCGGAGGACGGGTCGCCGGTCCGGGTGGCCGAGCCCAAGGTGCGCGCGCTCCTGGCCGACCTGCTGGCGCACGGGGGCGGGCCGGTCTCCGCCGACCGGCTGATCGAGCATCTCTGGGGCGACCGGCCCGGCCGCAACCCGGCCGGCACCCTCCAGGCCCGCGTCTCCCAGCTCCGCCGCTCGCTCGGCGACCCACGTTCGGTCGTGCACGGTCCCGCCGGGTACCGCCTGGCTCCTGCCGACTCCGACGCCCTGCGCTTCCGGTCCCTCGTGGAGCGGCGATCCTCCGATCTCCGTCTGCGCGCCGCCGAGCTGGACCAGGCTCTCGGGCTGTGGCGCGGGCCCGCGTACGCCGACTTCGCCGACGCCGGCTTCGCGCGCGCCGAGGCGGCGCGCCTGGAGGAGACGCGCCTGGCGGCGCTGGAGGAGCAGGCGGAAGTACGGCTGGAGCTGGGCGAGCCCGTGGACCTGGGCGATCTGGTGGCTCGTCACCCGCTGCGCGAACGGCTGGTCGCCTCGCACATGAAGGCGCTCTATCGGGGCGGGCGGCAGAGCGAGGCCCTGGCTGCTTACGGCGAGTTGCGACGGCGGCTGGGGGAGGAGCTCGGGCTGGACCCGTCGCCCGCGCTGGCCGAGCTCCACCAGGCCGTCCTCCGCCAGGACCGGGGGCTGCTCACAGCCGGGGCCGCGCCTCTTGGGGACGTTTCCGGGCTTCGTACGAACCTGCCCGCGCCGTTGACCGACATGATCGGGCGCGACGGCGAGCTGGCCGAGGTTCGTGAGCTGCTGTCCACCTCCCGCCTGGTGACGCTCACGGGGCCGGGCGGCGTCGGCAAGACCCGGCTCGCCCTGGCCGCCGCCCCGGGCGCCCCGGGTTTCCCCGACGGGGTGTGGCTGGTCGAGCTGTCGGGGGCGATCGATGTGGCGGAGGCGGTCGCGGCCGTGCTGGGCGTCCGGGACGACGACGCCGTCGCGCTTGAGCCCAGGCTGGCCGGGGCGCTGGCGGGCAAGCGGATGCTGCTCGTCCTCGACAACTGCGAACACCTGGTGGTTCAGGCGGCCGGGCTGGTCTCCGCCCTGCTGCGGGCGGCCCTCGGGCTCCGCGTGCTCGCCACCAGCCAGGAGCCGCTGGGCGTGACGGGCGAGCACGTACGCGTGGTGCCGCCCCTGCCCGAACCCGAGGCCGTACGGCTCTTCACGGCCAGGGCGAGCATCCAGCCGAGCGAGACCGTGGCCACCATCTGCAGGCGGCTCGACGGCATCCCGCTGGCACTGGAGCTGGCCGCCACTCGTGTACGCGCGCTCGGGGTGAAGGAGCTGGCGGACCGGCTGGATGACCGGTTCAGGCTGCTCAGTGCAGGAATGCGGGACGCGCCTGCGAGGCAGCGCACGCTCCGGGCGATGATCGACTGGAGCTGGGAGCTGCTCTCCGGTCCCGAGCGCGTCGTGCTGCGGCGGCTGGCCGTACACGCTGACGGGTGCACGCTGGACGCGGCCGAGGAGGTGAGCGCCGAGCCCGGCGTGGACGTTCTCGACACGCTGGCCAGGCTGGTGGACCGGTCACTGGTCGTGCGTGTGCCGGGGCCGCGTTTCCGGCTGCTGGAGTCCGTGACGGCGTACTGCGTGGAGCGGCTTCGGGAGGCGGGCGAGCACGACGCGATCAGGGAGCGCCACGCCCGCTACTACACCGCCCTGGCGGAACGGGCCGACCTCAGGGGGCCGGGGCAGCGCGAGTGGCTCGCCCGGCTCGACGCCGAGAGCGCCAACCTCCGGCTCGCTCTTGCGGGCCCGGAGCCGCTACGCCTGGTCGACGCTCTCGCCTGGTACTGGTTCCTGCGCGGACGCCTCCGCGAGGCCCGCCGGTCCCTGGCAGCGGCACTGTCCACCCGCACCACGCCTGCCGCGGCGGCATCCGTGACGGCGGCTGAGGCGGCGCGGGTGTCGGTGTGGCTGACGGGGATCGAGATACGGATCGGCGAGCCGGCCTCGCCGGTGCGTCACGCCGAGCTCGATCAGGCGGGCGCCGCGCTGGCCGACTGGTTCCTGAGCCACGTCCGGTGGGCTTACGGCGACAGGCAGGCGCACGAGGCGGCGGCCGAGCGGGCGCTGGCGGCGTACCAGGAGCTGGGCGATCGGTGGGGTGTGGCGGCGGCGCTCTGCCTGCGCGGCAAGCTCGCCGTCGGCCGGGGCGACCTGGAGGCGATGGAGCGGGACGGGGAGCGGGGTCTGGAGGTCTTCAGGGAGCTGGGCGACGAGTGGGGGCAGATCGAGGCCATGGACGTGCTCGACCGGGCGGCCGAGATCCGCGGGGACTACCCGAAGGCCGCCCGGCTGCGTGAGGAGGCGCTGCGGCTGGCCGAGGAGCTGGGGTTCGAGGTGTCGTTCAAGCTGGCCGCCCTGGGCAGGATCGCGATGTTGTCGGGCGACTACGAGCGGGCCGACGACTACCACGAGCGCGCCAGGAGGGTGGCGGTCGAGCAGTCGTACAAGTCGGCCGAGGAGAACGCCGTACTCGGCCTGGCCATGAGCGCCAGGCGGCAGGGCAGGTATGAGCAGGCGGAGTCGTACCTGCTGTCCCTGCTGGACTGGTTGCGGCGGGTGCGGGGGACGCCGGGGATCGCGTTCATCATGGCGGAGCTGGGCTTCGCCGCCGAGCAGCGCGGTGCCGCGGCGACCGCGCTGGCCAGGCATCGCGAAGGGTACGAGGCCGCGCGGGCGACCGCTGACCCCCGCGCGATCGCGCTGGCACTCGAGGGCCTGGCCGGGGCCCTGTCGCTGGAGACATCCGTTAACGGTGACGAGCCCGGCCCGCGCTCACAAGGTGGCGGCGCCGTGGTGGCGGCCAGGCTGATCGGGGCGGCCGCGGCCATCCGGGACGCGGTCGGGGCGCCCCTGCCGCCGGGCGAGCGGCTGGATGTGGAGCGGATCGGCCAGAGGTTGCGCAACGTCCTGGGCGACGAGGGCTTCGAGCAGGCTCTAAGGGAGGGGGAACTCGGCGACCACTTCCCAGGCGCCCTGGGCGGAGGGGCCCGCGTAGAGCCTGCCGCCCAGCGCCTCCACCCGCTCGGCCATCCCGACCAGCCCGAACCCGCCACCGAGGCGGGAGACCCGCGGATCTGACGCGGCCCCGAAGTTCCGCACCCGCAGCACCACCGTCTGCTCGTGGCGCCGCAAGTCCGATTCGACCCAGGCGGTGTGGGAGGCGTGCTTGCGCACGTTCGTCAGCGCCTCCTGGAGCACCCGGTGCAGGGTGGTCATGACCTCCGGCGGCAGCGTGTGATCGTCCAGCCCCTGCCCGATCTCGAACGCCACCTTCGGCCCGTCAGCGGAGAACCGGTCGGTCAGTATCCGCAGGTCGGCCAGCGTGATGCCGGGCTTGCGGGCCGCGTCGTCCTCGGTACGCAGCACCGTGACCATGCGCCGCATCGAGGTCAGCGCCTCCGAACCGGCTGTGGCGATGGCGTCGAGCGCGGGCGCGACCGCCTCCGGGCTGGTCTCGGCGACCGTTCGCGCGGCCTGGGCCTGGACCACGATGCCCGTGATGTAGTGGGCGACCAGGTCGTGCAGCTCCCTGGCCAGCTCGAGCCGTTCGGCCCGCCGTACCGAATGGACGGCCTCCGCGCGGCGCTCCTGCTGGAAGCGGAGGTAGCCGCCGATCCCCGCCGCCGTCGACCACCCCGCGAACAGCAGGAACGAGAACGCCAGCCCCGCGTTGTGGTATTCGCGGCCGACGGCCTCGGCCATCAGCACGATCAGCCCCACGCACGCGAGCACCGCCGCCCGCCGGACCGGCTCCACGTGCCGCAGCACGCCGATGAGCAGGATGAGCAGCGACCCTGTCTCCGCCATGCCGGGCGCGCCCGCGAGCCCGGTGCCCCCGATCACGATCGACGTGCCGAAAGACAGGGCCAGCATGGCGCTGAACCCTTCGATCCGGTACCTGCGCCGCAGCACCACGGCCGCGATCCCGCACGCGCCGCAGAAGGGCACCAGCCACTGGAAGCTCCCGATGCCGACGGCCAGCACGAGGTCGAGCAGCAGCATCATGGCCAGCCAGCCGATCATCGCGATCTCGCTCAGCCGGCGGATCCAGTACACGATGCGCTTGGTGTCCCCCACGGCCCTGAGCCTAGGCCGGAAGTCGGACATCTCGTATCGACCGTTCGGCCGAGCCGGGTCGCCAGAGACCAACCCTTCAGCGGAGGCGGCGGCCAGGGGGCGTCGCCGATGCTGGATGTGTCGGAAGGGGACAGGAAATGGTTGCCATCGGGTTCGTGCTGCTGGGTGTCGGGCTGCTGGTCGGAGTGCTGCTCGCGCTGGCCGACCCAGTGCTGCTCTCCCGCATCAACGGGGACGCCGCGGAGGGCGGCAGCGGCCGGTTCGTCGAGGCGGATGTCGTACGGCTCGAGCGCCGCCCGGACCACAACGAGCCGCAGGCGGCCTGACGACCTGGCTCGCGCGGGCATGGTGCGCGAGCCATCGCGGGGCCGTTGGGGGACGGCACCCCGCGAGCGGCCCGCGATCCGGAGGGGACGGATCGCGGGCCGACGTCCATTAACGTGGCCTATATGAGCAACGGTTTTGAGACGCTGGCCATCCACGCAGGTCAGGAGCCCGACCCGGTAACGGGTGCGGTCGTGCCGCCGATCTACGCGACGTCCACGTACAAGCAGGACGGTGTGGGGGGCCTGCGTTCCGGATATGAGTACAGCCGCTCGGCCAACCCCACCAGGACGGCGCTCGAAGAGGCGCTGGCGGCGGTGGAGGGCGGCGTGCGCGGGCTGGCGTTCGCCTCGGGGCTGGCCGCCGAGGACACCCTGCTGCGCGCGGTGTGCAAGCCGCAGGACCACGTCATCATCCCGAACGACGCGTACGGCGGGACGTTCCGGCTGTTCGCCAAGGTCCAGGAGCGCTGGGACCTGCACTACGACCCGGTCCCGCTGCACGACCTCGACGCCGTGGCGGGGGCGATGACGCAGAAGACGAAGATCGTGTGGGTCGAGACGCCCACCAACCCGCTGCTCGGCATCGCCGACATCGCCGCGCTGGCACAGCTGGCCCACGACAACGGGTCGCTGCTGGTCGTCGACAACACGTTCGCGTCGCCGTACCTGCAGCAGCCACTGCTGCTAGGGGCGGATGTGGTCGTCCACTCGACCACCAAGTACGTGGGCGGGCACTCCGACGTGGTCGGCGGGGCGCTGATCACGAACGATCGCGGGCTGGGGGAGGAGCTGGCCTACCACCAGAACGCGATGGGGGCGGTGGCGGGGCCGTTCGACGCGTGGCTGACGCTGCGCGGGCTCAAGACGCTCGGCGTACGCATGGACCGCCACTGCGACAACGCCGAGCGCGTCGTCGACCTGCTGCTGGCGCACCCTCGGGTGACCGAGGTGCTCTACCCGGGGCTGGCCGAGCACACGGGGCACGAGGTGGCGGCCAAGCAGATGAGGCGGTTCGGGGGCATGGTGTCGTTCCGCGTCGCCGGGGGCGAGGCGGAGGCCGTGGAGGTGTGCAACCGGGCGAAGCTCTTCACGCTTGGCGAGTCGCTGGGCGGAGTGGAGTCGCTGATCGAGCATCCGGGCAGGATGACGCACGCCTCGGCGGCCGGGTCGCCCTTGGAGGTGCCCAGCGATCTGGTGCGGCTGTCGGTGGGCATCGAGACCATCGACGACCTGCTCGCGGACCTCACGCAGGCGCTCGCGTAAGCCCCCGGCCTTTGCGTGTGAGGATGCTCAGCCGGTCGGGACCACCATCAGGAAAAGGATCACCAGCCAGATCACGGACAAGAGCCCACTGATCGCGGCGATCCGCCCGTTCTGCACCTTCGCGTCGTCCTCGGCGCTCTCGCTCGAGAGCGCCCGGACGGCGGTGCGCAGGTCGCGGTCGATGATGACGAGCAGCACCGCGGCCACGATGAACAGCGTCATCGAAGCCGTCATGTACCACCTGCCGAGGAGCCCGTCGCCGATCACCGCGCCGAGCGCCAGCCCGAACACGAACACGCCCAGGGTGCCGAGGCTGTAGATCCTCGTCATGCGCTGGATGTACTGCAGCGTGGGCACGTTCTTGTTGCGGATGACGCGCGGCGCGGCCATCGTCGCGGCGGTGACCGGGCCGATCGTGAAGATCGCGAATCCGATGTGCAGCCAGAGAAGCAGGGACGACATGCCGCTGAGACTAGTCGCCGGTGATCTCGGTGGGGGACTCGACACTCTCTTTGCTCTTCTCGGAGCACCGCATGATCAGCTCTGTGGTCGCGACGGCGACGACCATCAGGACGATCAGCAGAACCGTGGCTATCATGGGCACCCCTCCTTCCCCGTGTCAGACGTAAATATCGTCCGTAATGACTAGACGTCGGCGCAACGGAATAAGTTCGGCGCGGGTAAGGTTGCTCACTGTCTTTTTCTTTCGCCGTTAGGGCACAAGGGGGTGCCATCCGTGGCCATCAGGCACGTCGCGCCGTACACCGAGGAGTGGCTGCAGCAGCCGGCCAGTTATGTACGGCAGGTCATCGACGAACTCGGACCTGAGGTGGCGGACTGGTGGGAGGGCCCCAGCGACCCGCGCGACGCCACGCTCCGGCTCGCCGACGGGACCGCCCTGGTGTGGGACGAGGAGAGCGGCTGGCGCCTGGGCGCGTTCGTCTCGGGCGGTCGCGGCAGCCACACCGAGCTGAACGGCATCCGCTACCTTGGCCACGGCCTCCTCCCCAAACCGGAACGCGTACCCTCGGCCCTCAACGACGCGAGGGCCGGAGTCGGCGCCAGCTCGGCCTGGCGCCCCTGCTACCGCTCCCACCGCAACTGCCGCGACGGCTTCGACGTGGCCCTCGCCTTCTACTCCCGCCTCATCGGCGCCTGAACCCACCGAACGCCGGGCCCGACTGCATGGGCCTCCACGGTGGACGCGCTTCGCGCGGCTCGGCTACGGACTGGCCTTACGGGAGCCCCGCACTCCCGGACCCTCGGTGGTCGGCCGACTGAGCGATGAGGCGCGCCGAAGTGGCGAAATACAGGTGCGAACCGATCTGCGGACTCGCCAGACTCAGCGACATGAACGCCAAGGTCACGCGAATAAACCCGGACCAATTGCACAAGACGCCCGGGTATCGCCACATCACCATCGTCGAATCCGGCCGGATGGCTTTCCTCGCCGGTCAGTGCCCGCTCGATCACACGGGCGCTCTGGTCGGCCCCGGTGACCTCGACGCACAGATCGACCAGGTCGTGGCCAACGCCCTCACCGCGCTGGCCGCGATCGGTGCCCGGCCTGAGCACGTCGTCCGCTCGGTGATCTACGTGGTCAGCGACGACACCGGGGTGCTGGCCGCCGCGTGGCGCCGCCTCATGGGCTCGGCCCTCGCACCGGCCTTCACCACCGCCAGCACTCTCCTGGGCGTCGCGCAGCTCGGCTTCGAGGGGCAGCTCGTCGAGGTGGATCTCACGGCGGCACTTTCCGACTGACCGAGAAACGAAGCCCGCTGGGCTGGGGCTCACTGCGGACTTCGGGCGTTGATCTTCGCTTGGGTCTGATCGCGGTGGCCGTGGCGTGGCGCCACATGGTGATGCTCCTCGGGGGCATCACGATGGAGGCCGGCAAGCCCAGGACGGGTAGCCGTCGGGGCGCAGGGGGCCATGAAGAGGTCATTTCAGGCCGGTCAGGCGGCACAGCGCGGCGAAGCCGTCGTCGGTGCCGGGCCAGTGGCGGCGTACCGCGTCGATCCCGGAGCGTCGTACGACCGAGCGCAGCACCGCGGTGACGATGATGGCGTCGTCGGCGTAACCGAGGACCGGGATGAAGTCGGGGATCAGGTCGATGGGGATGGCCAGGTAAGCCAGCAGCAGCCCGAGCCGTACGCGCACGCCGCGGGGCAGGCTGGGGTCGGCGGCCAGGCGGCGCACCAGGCGCAGCACGTCGGGGAGGAGGCGCAGCGCCTCGCGCAGCATGCCGCCGCGCGGCCGTACGATCGCCAGCGCGGCGATCAACGCCGCCCAGGAGACGAGCAGCGCGACCGCCAGCCCGATCAGCAGGTCCCAGCCCCACGAGCCGGTCATGCCTGCCCGCTCTCACGCGCTTCCGTGACCACGGTTGCGGCTTGGCTGAGGGGTGCGTCGGGGGCCTCGGCGGCGAGGGCGGCCTGCTCGAACGCTGCGAGGTCCGCGGCGGCGGCCCGCGCCTGGGCTCCGGCCGGGGCGGCGAAGTAGTCGCGGTTCGCACGACCGGCGCTTGTCAGCGGGGCCGCCGTCGTGGCCGCCAACGGGCGCCCGGTGGGCCGGCGCGACCCGTGCGCGGTGCTGCTCAGCTGAGCAAGGGGAGACGCTCTTGGGCAAGGCGGGCGTTGGGTGAGTGGGGCCACGGGCGGGTCCTTCGGTGTCGCGGGTCTAGGTGGGCTGTGCCTGGCGGTGGAGGACGAGCATGATGTGCTCGTCCTCGCCGTGCCGCACCGTCCCCGACCGCTGGAAGCCGTGCCTCTCCAGGAGCCGGACCGATCCGGTGTTTTCCTCAAAGGGGTCGGCGTAGAGGGGGCGGGCCTTCTCCTGCAGCAGGAAGAGCCCCAAGGCGCGGGTGCCGATGCCGCGGCCCCAGAACTCGCGGCCGAACCAGTAGCCGATGAAGCGTCTGTCCGCTTCCCACCAGGCCACGATGTTTCCGGCCAGATCGCCGTCCACCGTGACCGCCTGCACGAACACGGTGGGGTCGCCGAGGATCCGGGTGGTCCAGTGGTGGAGGAACGCCTCCCGCGGCCGGGGGCGGAACTTCGACCTCCGGACCGCCTCCGGGTCGTGCTCCTGCCTCAGGAACACCTCCAAATCGGCCTCCACCACGTCACGGAGCCGTACGTCATCGCTCATGCCAAGCAAGCCTGCCAAACGCCGCCGACAATTCAGCGGGCGCGGCGGAGGCGGAGGAAGTCGCTGACCACGTACTCGCCCAGGCGCTCGGCGCTCGGCGAGAAGACGCGGCCCCCGTTCCTGCGGGCCACCTCGTCCACGAACTCCTTCAACCGGTCGTCCGCCGCCAGCATGAAGATGTTGATCGTGGCCCGGCGGCGGGTCATCTTGTCGACCTCGGACAGCGTGAGCTCCAGGGTCTCGTGCGAGGGCGGCCACTCGAACGCCGACCTGCCGTTGCGCATGAGGTGGGCTGTGGGCTCGCCGTCCGTGACCACCAGCACCACCGGCTCGAAGTCGGGATGGCGGTCGAGGTGGCGGCCGGCGATCAGGAGGGCGTGGTGCAGGTTGGTGCCCTGGACCATGTCCCAGTCGAGGCCCGCCAGCTCGTCCGGCTGCAGGACCCTGGCGTAGTTGGAGAAGCCGATGATCTGGACGGCGTCCTGCGGGAACTTGGACGCCACCAGGGCCTGGAGCGCGAGGGCCGTCTGCTTGGCCGCGGCCCATGTGCCGCGCAGGGCCATCGAGTACGACAGGTCCACCAGGAGGCAGACGGCCGCGGCGGTGCGACGCTCGGTCTCGGACACCTCGAAGTCGTCCACGGACAACCGTACGGCCGTCGTCCCCGCGCCGTCCCGGGGAGTGATGCCGCCGCTGCGGACGCCGTTCACCAGCGTGCGGACCACGTCGATGGGCTGCTCGTCGCCGAAGCGCCACGGCCGGGACGAGCCCGTGAGCTCTCCCGCCGAGCCCGCGTCGTGCTGGTCGTGGTCGCCGCGGCGGCCCGCGTCGAGCGAGGAGAACACGCGGCGCAGCGCCGTCTCGCCCAGGCGGCGGACCGCCTTGGGGGTGAGCTCCAGCTTGCCGCGGCGGCGCAGGAGGTAGCCCTGCTCCTCCAGCTCCCGCTCGATGCGCTTGAGCGCCTCCAGGTCGTCCACGGCCGAGCGGCCGAGCGCGCGGCGCACGGCGGCCTCGTCGATGTCGTCCAGTCGCGCGCCCGGGTAGTCCTGGCGCAGGGCGGTCTCCAGCTGGGTGAGGTCGGCCAGCTCCTCCAGGGCCGTGACGGCGTCGCCCATGGCCAGGGGCTCTTCGCCGGTGAGGCGCTCCGGGGCGTTCCAGGCCAGGTCGGGGCGGCGGGCGTAGAGGGCCTCGCCGAGGCGGCGCATCTCGTCGGAGAGACCGGCCTGGTCGAGGGTCTGGTTGATCAGGTTGGCGAGCTCCTCGCGCTGGCGCGGGGTCATCGAGGCCAGCATGCGCTGCGTGGCGGCGGCGCGGCGGGCCAGGATGTCGACGAGCTCTTCCAGGTTGCGAGGCTTTTCGGGGAACAAATCGCCATATTTCCCCATGAAGGCGTCAAAATCCGCCTGGGTGTGCTGGCCGCGGGCGTCGTTGTCCAGCATGTCGTTCAGGTCCGACATCATCTGCCGGACGCGTTCCATCGCCTCGGGATCCGGGTTGGCGAGGGCGTCCCGCAGGCCCCTGAACTGGCTGTCCAGGACCTCCCTCCGCAGCAGGTCCCGCAGCTCCTCGAACGTCTGGCGCGCCGCTGAGGAGCGCCAGTCGTACGTGCTCAGCTCCTGGATCGCGCTGGCCGTGTCATCGGGCAGCGCGTCGAGCCCGGTCTCCCGCAGCCGCGCGTCGTCGGACGGGTCGGGGAACAGCTCGGCCCGCTCCTGCCCGATGGCCTTGTCGAGCAGCGCCCGCGCCTTTTCGAGGGTGCCGTCGAGCCGCCCGCGCTCGCGCAGGTCGCGCCGGCGCCGGCGTACCTCCCTGAGCATGTCGTCGAGCCCGCGGCGGTCCTGCGCGCCGGGGAGCCCGCGCTTGAGCAGGTCGCGCAGGGCGTGGACCGGCGTCGAGCCGGAGAGGATCGCGTCGCCCATCTCGTCGAGGGCCGCCCGCACGTCGTAGGGCGGGGCGAGGGGGTCGGGGCCGTCGTGGTACTCGCCATAGCGAAAGGCCATCACGCACCCACGCTAACCCGATCCGCCCGGTTATGCGTCCCCCGGAAGCCTTCTGCGCGGGTCCGGCTACGCGTCCCCGAAGACCTCCCACACCTCGTTCACGCCGCCGACTCCGGGCGTGTAGTCGATCGTCACGAGTACGGGGTGCTTCGCCGCTTTGAGCGCTTTGGTCAGGTCAGCCGAGGTGCACGACTTCTTGCCGAGCCCGTGCTTGTCGGCGTTGACCGGCTCGCCCGCCAGCCACGCGTCCCGGCACCGCGCCGTGGTGCGGTGGAAGGACGTGGCGTACGTGTATCCGAGCTTGACCTGTTTTCCGCCGGACGCGAACAGGACGGTGGTGTCGTTGACGCGCTTGATGGTGCCACGGGCAGTACGCGAGCCGGGCCACTCCGTGACCAGGAACTCGTTGATCTTGACGGCGCCGGAGCCCTGGTACTCGACGCGTAGCGGGACGGGACCGCGCCTCAGCGCGGCGTCCAGATCACCGGGCTCACAGGCCGTGCGGCCCAGCCCCTTGGCGTCGAGGGCCACCTGGCCCTCGGTCTCCTTCAGGTCGCAGGCCACCGTGACGCGGCCGTAGGACGCGTGGGTGTAGTCCAGCCGCACTTCCTTGGCACCCGTCACCGTCTTGAGCCGGTAGCCCAGAAAGCCGTCCTTCCGCACGAAGGTGGCCGACTTGGGCACGATTCGCAGGTGGCCGTTGCCGTCGGCCCACGCGTACCCGTACACGACCTTGCCGGCCTGCGCGGAAGCAGGCACGGCGAAGAATCCCATGGCGAGAGCGGCGGCACAGGCAAGCAAACGCATGGGCGGTCTCCTCGTCGGCGAGATCAGCTATCCACTATGACGCGGAAGACCGCCATGATGTTCACGTGCGATAGACGGAGACTCCGTCAAGGTCCTCCTTGGAGAGGCGCCGCATGAGGTAAAGCCCCTCCAACGCGAACTCCAGGGCCGCCGCCGCGTGCCCGGGCGACTCCTCGCCCGCTCCCATGCCGAGACGGGACATGACCTTGGCCAGCCCGGGGACGGGACCCATCCGGTGCAGGAGCTCGCCCGCGGGGACCAGCTCGCCCGACTCCACCTGGGTGCCCTCGGAGAACTTGTCGATGATCGTGGACAGGTCCATGCCGCCCAGGCGGGTCCTGAACGTCTCGGCTGTGGCCCTGCGCAGCAGGTGGGCGAGGATCTCGGTCTCCCTGCCCTCCTCGCTGACCTCGAACTCCACCTTGCCCCGCAGGCTGTGGACCACGGAGGCCAGGTCGATCACGCGCGTGACGGCCCGCTCCTCGCTCGTGATCGCGGCTCTGCGCACGGCCGAGGCGGCGGCGGTCTCGGCGGCCGCGATCGAGAAGCGCGCCGACACGCCGGAGCGGGCGTCGACGGCCGTGGACTCGCGTACCAGCCGGGTGAACCTGGCGATCACCTCGATGAGGTGCTCGGGGACGTCGGCGCCGATGTCCGGCATGGACTCCTGGCGGATGAGCGTGAGCTCGTCCTCCACCGTCAGGGGGTAGTGGGTGCGGATCTCCGCGCCGAAGCGGTCCTTCAGCGGGGTGATGATCCGGCCCCTGTTGGTGTAGTCCTCGGGGTTGGCGCTGGCGATGAGCAGGATGTCGAGCGGGAGCCGCAGGTTGTAGCCGCGCACCTGGATGTCGCGCTCCTCCAGCACGTTGAGCAGCGACACCTGGATCCGCTCGGCCAGGTCGGGCAGCTCGTTGACGGAGAAGACGCCGCGGTTGGTGCGCGGGACCAGGCCGTAGTGGACGGTCTCGGGGTCGCCGAGCGTGCGCCCTTCCGCGATCTTGATCGGGTCGACGTCGCCGATCAGGTCGCCCACGGAGGTGTCGGGCGTGGCGAGCTTCTCGCCGTAGCGCTCGTCGCGGTGCTTCCACGCGACCGGCAGCTCGTCACCCAGCTCCCGCGCCAGGGCCTGGCAGCGCGTGCAGGCCGGCGCGTACGGATGGTCGTTGATCTCGCAACCTTCGACGACCGGGGTCCATTCGTCCAGCAGGCCCGTGATGGTGCGGATGAGCCGGGTCTTGCCCTGGCCGCGCTCGCCGAGGAGCACCAGGTCGTGCCCGGCGAGCAGCGCGCGCTCCAGATGCGGTAGTACGGAGTCGTCGAAGCCCACGATGCCGGGGAAGCGGGGCTCGCCCGCCCGCAGCTTGGCCAGCAGGTTTTCCCGGACTTCGGCTTTGACGGTGCGATGAACGTGGCCGCTCTCTCGCAACTCGCGGAGAATACGTGGCTGATGCACGGGATCGAGACTACGTCCCCCGCGAGCAATGCGGCAGAGAGTTTCGCATCTGGCGGAGATTTCGGATCTCGACCATTGAGTGACGGTTCGTGTGCGTGCTTGTCCCTTTAGTGGGGAGAATGCGGCCTAGGGAACTTTGACATGTCGAGGGAGGCGAGACCCATGGCCTTGATGACGAGCCGCTTCGCCGACGGCCTCGCCGTGGGTTCCGACCTGGTGGAGGCCGCGGAGACCGCCGTCGGCCGGGCACTGTCGAGGCTCAGCGGCCGAGCCGACTTGGTCTGCTTCTTCATTTGCGGCGACGATCCAGAGACCGTCGCGCGGGCCGGTGAGGCCGCGATGAAGCTCGCACCTGACGCGCACGTGATCGGATGCAGCGCTACGGGAGTGATCGGCGACGGACAAGGAGTCGAGCTGACGCCTGCCGTGAGCGCGTGGGCGGCGACCTTGGACGGCGCGAGGCTGACGACCTTCGCGCTGGAGACGCTGACGGCCGAGGACAGGTTCGTGGTGGTCGGGCTGCCCGAGCGGGGTGGGGACGATCATGTGGCGATCCTGCTGGCTGACCCGTACACCTTCCCGACCGACGCCTTCGTGGAGCGCTCGGTCGATGTGCTCGGCGACCTGCCGCTGATCGGCGGGCTGGCCAACGGGCTGCAGGGCCGGGGCTCCGTACGGCTGTTCGCCGACGGCGAGATCTACACCGAGGGCGCGATCGGCGTCCTGATCAGCGGCCCGGTCAAGATCAGCACCGTGGTGAGCCAGGGCTGCCGCCCGATCGGCCCCAGCATGGTCGTCACCGCGTCGGAGGACAATCTGCTGCTCGAGCTGGCCGGTCAGCCGGCGCTGGCCCGGCTGGAGGACATCGTCAGCGAGCTGGACGAGGACGACCGCGAGCTGGTCGCCTCCGGCCTGCAGATCGGCTTGGCCATGAACGAGTACGCCGAGCGCCACGAGCGCGGCGACTTCCTCATCAGGGGAGTCATCGGCATCGACCCGGAGCGCGAGGCCGTGGCCATCGGCGACATCGTGGAGATCGGCAGGACCGTGCGCTTCCAGGTGCGCGACGCGGCCACTGCCGACGAGGACCTGTACGACCTGCTCGACGCCCATCGGGAGCAGCTCGGCAGGGTGGACGGGGCGCTGCTGTTCTCGTGCAACGGCCGCGGCTCGGCCATGTTCGGCACGGCGGACCACGACCCGGTCGCCCTGCGCGACACGCTGGGGCCCATCGGCATGGCCGGCTTCTTCGCCGCCGGTGAGGTCGGCCCGGTCTCGGGCCACAACCATGTGCACGGGTTCACGGCGTCCGTCCTGGTGTTCTCCAGCGCCGGTCCATGAGCTCTTCCGGTACGGCAGGCCGTCCGTGATCCTCGCGATCGACGTCGGCGGTACCAAGATGGCCGCCGGGCTGGTCGCCCGCGACGGCACGGTGACCAGGTCCGTCCGGGTCGCCACGCCGCAGGGCCGCGGACGCTTCGACCCTGTGGAAGACGCTCGTGGACCTCGTGGAGCCGCTCTCGGAGGTCGTCGAAGGGGGCGTCGAGGGCGTGGGTGTGGGCTGCGGCGGGCCCATGACCTGGCCTGACGGTGAGGTCTCGCCGCTGAACATCCCCGGCTGGCGCGGCTTCCCGCTGCGCGCCCGGCTGGCCGCCCGCTTCCCCGGCATGCCGGTACGGCTCCACAACGACGCCGTCTGCCTGGCCGTGGCCGAGCACTGGAAGGGCGCCGGGCGGGGCGCGGCGGACATGCTGGGCATGGTGGTGTCCACCGGTGTGGGCGGCGGCCTGATCCTGAACGGCCGGCTGGTCAACGGCAGGACGGGCAACGCCGGGCACATCGGTCACGTGATCGTCGAACCCGACGGCGGTCCGCGGTGCGGCTGCGGCGGCCACGGCTGCCTGGAGGCCGTCGCCCGCGGCCCCGCCCTGACCGCCTGGGCCCTGGACCAGGGCTGGATCCCCGGCACCGCCCAGCCCAGGACCACCGCACGGGCTGGGGATGGTAGGCCCGGACTCGTGCGGGCCTGTGCCCCCGGCGCCGCGCTCAGTGCGCCCGACGGCGCGTCCACTGGGTCCGACCGCGCGGTGGTGCGGGTCGGGGGCGCTGGGGAGGCGTATCGGGAGGATCGGGCGGTCACCGCGCGGGCGCTGGCGGCGGACGCGCTGGCTGGGGATCCGGTGGCGCGGCTGGCGATGCGCCGACCCGGGAGGTGGGTTACTCGGTTTCGGTGTGGAGGCTGGGGCCCTGGTCCGTGCCTTCGGTCTTGGTGTCCAGCCTGGCCCCGCCGTCGTCCGTGAAGCCGGAGCCGGCCTTGTCGCCGCCAGCGCCGGGAGCGGGCATCGGGGTGGCCTCGCAGGGCGCGACCGTCCCCTTGACGATCTGGAGCGAGGTCGCGAAGGGCGGCTTGTCGTCGCCGTCCTTGCTCTTCGAGACGGCCAGGACCAGCGTCTCATCCGCCGGCACCTGCCCCTTCTCGATCTTGAAGGTGATCCCGTTGGTCGACTTGCCGACGCTCGCCGAGAACTTCCCCGTGCCGGTCCCGCGCTCGCCACGCGGCTCCTTGCACGTCTGCCCCTCGGGCAGGTAGTCCACGACCGCCTTGACCCCGGCCTTGGCCAGCTCCGCGGCCAGCCCGTCCGGGTCGCTGAACTCGTTGATCTGAACGCTGACCGCCCCGTCGGCGCCCTTGGTGACCGCGTACGCCGGGCTGCTGGTGAGCCCGGTCAGCAGCAGCACTGCGGTGCCGGCGGCCGCGACCCCCGCCACCGCGGCCGACAGCCCCACGAAGCGCCGCCTCGAGCCGCGCTCAACCGGTGTCACAGTCGTCGTCATCCCGTCCTCCGCCTTCCGCGTCGTGATCTCTTCCTTGAGTGCACCGAGAAGGCGCTCTTCGAAGTTGCTCATGCCTGTCCTTCCACGTACACGGGTGCCGGCGCGCTTTCTGGCCTAGCTCCGCCCGGCGGGCTGAAGACATCCATCTCAGCGACGTGTTCAAGGGCCCGTCTCGCCCGGTGCAATCTGACTCGTGCGGTCACCTGCCTGATGCCCAGGGCCGTGGCGGCCTCGGTGACGGTGAGCTGGTCGATCGCCACGAGCTCCAGCACCGCGCGCTCGCCCTCTGGCAGGTCGTGCATGGCACCCAGGGCGCTGCGCATCTGGCGCTCGGCGTCGATCCGCTCCTCCATCCTGACGAGATCGTCATCGTCCATCAGCCGGCGGCCGGCGACGCGGTCGGTTGCCCGCGCCTCCCTGGCCGCCTTGCGATACTGGGCGGACACGACGTTGCGCGCGACGCCGTACAGCCAGGCGATCTCGCTGCCCCGGCCGGGCACGTAGGTATGTGCCGAGTCCAGGACCGCCAGGAAGATGTCCGACGTCAGGTCGGCGGCGAGGTGAGGGTCGCTCACCCGCCGGACCACGAATCTCATGACGGCATCGACGTGGCGGCGATAGAAGGCCTCAAAGGCCGCAGGGTCTTCGTTGAGGCGCACTGGCCTCGCTCCCTTCGTCGTTCGCCTTACATCCGTACTTGGACTGAGCGACGAGAAGCGTTTCCGTGCGGCTCAGGCAGGGCGGGTCGGTTGGAAGAGCCAGGCGTCGAAGAGCGGGTGGAGGTCTTTGCCGGACAGCTGCTCGGCGAGGCGGATGAACTCGTCCGTCGTGACGAGACCGTAGCGGTGGTCGGCGGTCCACGTCTTGAGCAGCTTGAAGAACGTGGCGTCGCCGATGGCCCTGCGCAGGGCCTGCAGCGTCATGGCGCCGCGAACGTAGACCGACGTGCCGAACAGGTCGTCGGGTCTGGCGCGCCCCGGCGGGTAGGTCCATATCGGGTCGCTGGCCGGGCGGGCGTGGAGCTCGTTGAAGATGGCGTCGGCGGTCTTCCCGCTCTTGTGCTCCGACCAGAGCCACTCCGCGTACGTGGCGAAGCCCTCGTTGAGCCAGAGCTCCCTCCAGCGCTTGATGGTCAGGCTGTCGCCGAACCACTGGTGGGCCAGCTCGTGGGCGATGATGTCCTGACCGGGGGAGAAGCCCCCGTAAAGCGGCTTGGTCTGGTTTTCCAGCGCGTAACCGGCGGCGTAGTCGTCGATGATGCCCCCGGTCGAGGAGAACGGGTAGGGCCCGAAGACCGTGGACCAGTAGTCGGTGATCTCGCCGGAGAGCCTGAAGAGCTTGTCGAGCGAGGTCTTGAACTTGGGGTCGACGGCGGCGGTCTCGGGGATGCCGGCGGGCGTGCGGCCCTCGCGCAGGTCGAACTTGCCCATCGTGGCCGTCGCCAGGTAGCTCGCCATCGGATGCCGCTCGCGCCACCGGAAGGTGGTCTTGCCCTGGGCGGTCGTGGGCCGCCCGACTTGCTCGCCGTTGGCCAGGGCGGTCACCCCGGCGGGAACGGTGATCGTGAAGTCGTACGTGGCCTTGTCGGACGGGTGATCGTTGTTGGGGAACCAGGTCTTGGAGCCGTCGGGCTCGGAGGCGACGAACGCGCCGTCGGGGGTCGCGACGAACCCGAACGTGCCCAGGTTGGCGCTGTCCTTGATCGGCTGGGGCTGCCCTGAGTAGACGACCTTGACGGTGAAGCGGGACTTGTTGTCGATCGGCTCGGCAGGCGTCACGGTCAGCTCGTCGCCCTGGCGCCGGAACGCCGCGGTGGAGTTGTCGACGGTGACCTTGCTCACGGTCAGCCCGTGGAGGTCGAGGTCGAAGCTGGACAGATCCTGGGTGGCGGCGGCCTGGATCTTGGTCGTCCCCTGGAGCTGCTTGGTCAGCGGCACGTAGTCGATGGCCAGGTCGTAGTGGGAGACGTCGTAGCCGCCGTTGCCGTCAGCGGGGAAGTCGGGGTCGCCGATGCCGACCGCGCCCGGCCGGGGTCCGGTGAGCGGCGGGTCGTCGAGCCGGTGGTCGGCCAGCGACGGTGGCTTGTCCACGGGCGCGCAGCCCAGCACGCTGATCAGCGCGGCCAGCAGCAGCGCCACCCAGCGCATGTTGGAACCCATCGGCTTACGATCCCCCTTCAAACTGTGACCTGCAGCTTACGCTGGGTTAGGCGTTGACGACGACCGTCCTGGCCGCCTTGTCGTGCAGGGCCTGTTTACGGGGGTCGAAGAGGATCCAGCTGAGGTCCAGCAGCAGGCCGACGCAGCAGACCCAGGCGAGCGCGGACTCCACGGCCTGCCTCACCGCGGCCTGCATCACAGTGATCCCGGCGCCGTTCTCCTGCACGACTCGCATGCCGAACAGCCTCTTGCCCAGGGTCTGGCCGTTCCAGAAGGCGTGCAGCAGCCAGAAGTACAGGAAGGCCACGAGCCCGGCCAGGAAGGTGTGCTGCACCGGATAGCGGTCCCACGCGCCTCTGCCGGGGTCCCAGACGTACGTCCAGCTCTGCCAGTCGAAGGGGACGGAGATGACGTTGACGATGAACCAGTCGAGGACGCCGGCGAACAAGCGTCGCCAGCGTCCCGCCAGCCCCGGTGGTGATCCCATGATGTCCTGATGACCACCACTAAGTCGGGGCAAACTAAAGGTTGCCCCTCCGTTCCTGCTCGCGCTCGATCGCCTCGAACAGCGCCTTGAAGTTGCCCTTTCCGAACCCGAGCGACCCGTGCCGCTCGATCAGCTCGAAGAACACGGTGGGCCTGTCCTGCACCGGCTTGGTGAAGATCTGCAGCAGGTAGCCGTCCTCGTCGCGGTCCACGAGGATCTTCCGCTTCTTCAGCTCCTCGATCGGCGCCCGCACATTCCCGATGCGCGCCCGCAGTTCGGGGTCGTCGTAGTACGAGTCAGGCGTCTCCAGGAACTGGACGCCGGCCGCCCGCATGCGGTCGACCGTGGTGAGGATGTCGTTGGTGGCCAGCGCGATGTGCTGGACTCCCGGCCCGCCGTAGAACTCCAGGAACTCGTCGATCTGCGACTTCCTGCGGCTTACGGCCGGCTCGTTCAGGGGGAACTTGACCTTGCGGGAGCCGTCCGCCACGACCTTGGACATGAGCGCCGAGTACTCGGTGGCGATGTCGTCGCCGACGAACTCCGCCATGTTCGTGAAGCCCATCACCTTCCGGTAGAACTCCACCCACTCGTTCATCTTGCCCAGCTCGACGTTGCCGACGCAGTGGTCGATCGCCTGGAAAAGCCGCCCGTTCTTCGTCTCGGGGGGCGCGACCAGCGGCTCGGCGGCCACGTATCCGGGCAGGTAGCGCCCGCCGTAGTTGGACCTGTCGACCAGTGTGTGCCGGGTCTCGCCGTAGGTGGCGATGGCCGCGAGCTGCACCTTTCCGTGCTCGTCCTCCATCGTGTACGGCTCCACCAGCCCTCTGGCCCCGTGGGCGACCGCGTACGCGTACCCCGCCTCGACGTCGGGCACCGCGATGGCCAGGTCGATCACCCCGTCACCGTGCTCGGCGACGTGCCTGGCCAGGTCCGTGCCCGGGCGGAGCGGAGCACGGAACTCGAAGGTGGCGCCGCCCGAGACCAGCACGTACGCGGCCTCGTCCCGGCTGCCGTTCTCGGGCCCGCGGTAGGCCACCAACCTCATACCGAACGCGGTCGAGTAATAGTGGGCCGCCTGCTTGGCGTTGCCCACGGCGAACACGACGGCGTCCATCCCGTTGACCGGAAAAGCATCATTCATAAGTCCAACTGTCGATTTTCCTGGGCGAGCTGCGCAACAGTTACTTGAATCGGTGGACAACCTGCCTAGCTTCTCCGCGAAATATCGGGTAAATCTGTACAGTATGACGATCGATGACCTTGACGCCCGGCTGATCGCCCTCCTGGCGGAGGAGCCCCGCCTGGGCGTGCTCGAATGCTCACGCCGGCTCGGCGTGGCCCGTGGCACCGTGCAGGCCAGGCTCGACCGGCTGATCGCCAGGGACGTGATCACCGGGTTCGGGCCCGACGTGTCGCCTGAGGCCCTCGGCTACGGTGTCACCGCGTTCGTCAGCATGGAGATCAGGCAGGTCGCCGGGCACGATCCGGTGGCCGACCGGCTGGCCGCGATCCCCGAGGTGCTGGAGGTGCACACGATCACCGGCGACAGCGACCTGCTCTGCCGCGTGGTCGCGCGGACGAATGCCGATCTGCAGCGGGTTATTGACCGGATCGTGGATGTTCAGGGCGTGCTCAGGACTAATTCGATCATCGCCCTCGACACACCCGTTCCATACCGAGTTCTGCCGTTGGTCGCCGATGTCCCGCGCAGGGGCTAGCGCGGGCCGTACTATCGCTTTGGGACGGGGCACCGATATCGATCGTTTACCCTTGGCATTCGCCCAGCTTGCGGGTTGTTCTGCGGTTGAGTTGGGTGATGCTTGGCGAGGGGGTCGAGGTGCGGAGTGATGGTGGTAACGGGATGCGAAAGCGGCGAGTTCTCCGACTTCTACTGATTTCATTCGGCGCAGGAATCCTCGTACTGGTCGGGCTTTTCGCGGTCGCGTGGGCGATGACCCCGATTCCCGATTCCACGCAGAAGCAGGCCACCGCGCAGGGTTCGGTGATCTATTACCGCGACGGCAAGACCGTGCTCGCCCGGCAGGGCATCGACCGCAAGAACGTCGAGCTGGCCAAGGTGCCCCAGCACGTGCGCGACGCGGTCATCGCGGCGGAGAACCGCTCCTTCTACGAGGACGGCGGCGTCTCGGTCAAGGGCACCGCGCGGGCCGTCTGGTCCACCGTCAGCGGGCAGCAGCTCCAGGGCGGCTCGACGATCACCCAGCAGCTCGTGCGCAACTACTACAGCGGCCTCAGCCAGGAACGTTCCGTCACCCGGAAGTTCAAAGAGATCCTCATCGCGATAAAGGTCGACCAGTCCAAGTCGAAGGACTGGGTGCTCGGGCAGTACCTCAACACGATCTACTTCGGCCGCGGCGCCAACGGCGTCCAGTCGGCCGCCCGTGCCTACTTCGGCAAGGACGTCGGCCAGCTCAGCGTGGCCGAGGGCGCGTACCTCGCGGCGGTGATCCAGCAGCCCAGCAGGTTCGCCGACCCCAAGGGCGCCGACCTCCAGGCGGCCGAGCAGCGCTGGCAGTCGGTGATCGACGCGATGGGCCAGACCGGCGCGCTGACGCCCGAGCAGGTCGCCGCCCAGCGCTTCCCCCGGCTCACGGCCCCGAAGAAGCCGTTCGAGCTCAAGGGCCAGGCCCAGTACATGCTGGAGCAGGTGACGGCGGAGCTCAACCGTCGCGGCTACACCGACGAGGACATCAACGGCGGCGGCCTGAAGATCGTCACCACGTTCGACAAGAAGCTCATGCAGGCGGCCCAGCAGGCCGTCAAGGACGTGCTGCCGGACGCCACGCCCAAGAAGGTCTTCACGGGGCTCGCGGCCGTCGATCCCGCCACCGGCGAGATCGTCGCGTTCTACGGGGGCCGTCCCACGCAGTCGCAGTACGACAGCGCGTTCTCGGCCAAGGTCCAGGCCGGGTCGACCTTCAAGCCGTACACGCTGGCGGCGGCGCTCGAGAACGGCTTCGACCTGTCCACCAGGGTCAACGGCAACTCGCCGATGCGCGTGGCGTCGGACCCGAAGCCGATCCCCAACGACAGTGACCGCTCGTACGGCGAGATCAACCTGGTGCAGGCCACCCAGAACTCGGTCAACACCGCGTTCGTGGACCTCGGCCAGAAAGTCGGCCTGGACAAGGTCTCCGCCGTCGCCGAGAAGGCGGGCATCCCCAAGGCGCAGATCGAGAAGCAGCAGAGCTACGCGTCCTTCCCGCTCGGCGTCTCCTCGGTCAGCGCCGTCCAGAACGCCTCGGGCTTCTCCTCCTTCGCCAACAAGGGCGTGCACATGGAGGCCCACGTGGTGAAGTCGGTCACCGACGCGGACGGTAAGAAGCAGGACATCGAGCCGGTCGCGACGAGGGTGGTCAGCGAACAGGCCGCCGCGGACACGACGTACGCGATGCAGCAGGTCGTCAAGTACGGCACCGGCACCGCCGCCCGCCTCTACGACCGCCCGGTGGCCGGCAAGACGGGCACCACCGACGAGTCGAAGTCGGTCTGGTTCAACGGGTTCACGCCGCAGCTCGCCGTCGCGGTCGACATGTTCAGGGACGACAACGCCACCGTCACGATCCCCGGGTACGGCACGCAGTTCGGCGGCCAGCTGCCGGCGCAGATCTGGCGGGCGTTCATGACCGAGGCCATGGCGGGCAAGCCGGTGGAGGAGTTCCCGCAGCCGTCGGACTACGGCTGGGGGCCCGACTACTCGACGCCCGATCGGTACCAGAACGATCCCCAGCAGGACTACACGCCTCCGACGAACCCCAACGACTGGAACAGCACCCCCGATCCCAGCTCCACCGAGCCCACGATCACGGACCCGCCGGTGACCGATCAGCCGAGCAACAACGACGGGCAGAACGGGCAGCAGGACCGGCAGCCCACGATCACGGACCCGCCGGCCACGCAGGCTCCCAGCCAGCCCACGACGGGGCCCGACACGGGTGGCGATCCCAACAACACGGGCCGCCTGCGGACCGGCTAGCGCGCGGCTGAAGGCGTGGCGCGGGTCCTCGGGAGTCCGCCCGCGCTCACCCGCCCAGCTCGGCGCGGAGCTCCTCGACCGTGGTCACGGGCATGCGGCAGGTGAATCCCCTGCACACGTAGGCGGCGGGCGCCCCGCCGACGAGCCCGCGCCCCTCCAGCAGCTCGGGGAAGTCGCCGGGGCCGAGGGCGACCACCAGCCCTGGCGCGTCGGCCAGCAGCGCCTGCCTGTGCAGCGCCACCGTACGCGGGTCGTCGGCCGGGCCGACCACGGCGACCTCCACGGGCCCGTCCAGCGCCGCCCGCGCCACGGACAGCCCCCACCCGGCGAACCTGGCGTGCCCCGTGGCCAGCACTGACACGGTGCCGAGCGCGGCGTGGGCGATCTCCCTGTGCCGCGTGGAGCCGGTCAGGGCGCCGTAGGAGAGCAGCGCGCCCGCGGCCCCGTACTGGCCCGACGGGGTGGCGTTGTCCGTGGGGTCCTGCGGCCGCTGGAAGAGCCGCTCGGCGTCGTCCGCCGTGTCGTAGAAGCCGCCCGCGCCGTCGGCGAACCTGTCGAGCACGGTGTCCAGCAGGGATCCCGCGAGCCGCAGCCACCTGGTCTCGCCGGTCACGCCGTACAGGGAGATCAGGCCCTCGGCCACGTTGGCGTAGTCGTCGAGCACCCCGGCGTTCGTCCCGGCCCTGCCGTCCTTGGACGTACGCAGCAGCCTGCCGTCCACCACATGCGTGCTCGCGAGCAACTCGGCCGCGGCCGTGGCGGCCTCCACGAGATCGGGCCGCTCGAACACCGCGCCGGTCTCTGCCAGCGCCGCGATGGCCAGGCCGTTCCACGAGGCCACGACCTTGTCGTCGCGGCCGGGGCGTACCCGCTGGTCCCTGGCGGCGAGCAGCCGCCCCCGGACGCCGGCGTAGCGTACGGGGTCGTCGGGGTCGCGCGGGAGCTGCAGCACGGACGTGCCGTGCTCGAACGTGCCGGTCACCTCGAAGAGCTCCTGCGCCCAGCGCGCGTCGTCCTCACCGAGCACCTCGCGCAGCTCTTCGGGCGTCCAGACGTAGAACTTGCCCTCCACACCCTCGCTGTCGGCGTCGAGCGCCGAGGCGAACCCGCCTTCCTTCGTGCGCATCTCGCGCAGCATCCAATCGGCCGTCTCCAGCGCCACGCGCCGCGCCAGCTCGCCGCCGCCCGCCTTCCACCAGTGCGTGTAGACGCGCAGCAGGAGCGCGTTGTCGTAGAGCATCTTCTCGAAGTGCGGCACGACCCATTCCGCGTCCACGCTGTAGCGCGCGAATCCGCCGCCGAGCTGGTCGTACATGCCGCCGCGGGCCATCGCCCCGAGCGTCTCGCCGCTCATCTCGCGCTCACCCGAGCGCAGCAGGAACTCCAGCACCATGGACGGCGGGAACTTCGGCGCCCTGCCGAACCCACCGTGCGCCGGATCGAACTCCTCGCGCAGATTCTGTACGGCCCGCGCCAGCGTCTCCTCGTTGGGGACGGCGCCGCTGGGCAGTGTCGTGCCCGCGTTGAGCGCCTCCACCACCTTGGCGCCCTGTGTCAGCACCATCTCCCGGTCGCCGACCCACACGTTGTGCACCTCGGTGAGCAGGCGCTGGAAGTTGGGGCGCGGGAAGTAGGTGCCGCAGTAGAACGGGTGGCCCTCGGGCGTCGCGAACACGGTCATCGGCCAGCCGCCCTGGCGCGTCATGGCCTGCGTGGCGCCCATGTAGACGGCGTCCACGTCCGGCCGCTCCTCGCGGTCGACCTTGATGTTGACGAAGTGCTCGTTCATGAGACGTGCGGTTGCGGCGTCCTCGAAGCTCTCATGCGCCATGACGTGACACCAGTGGCACGCTGAGTAGCCGACGCTGATGAGCACCGGCACGTCCCGCTGCCTGGCCTCCGTGAACGCCTCCTCGCCCCAGGGGTGCCAGTCCACGGGGTTGTCCGCGTGCTGGAGCAGGTAAGGGCTTGTGGCGTCTTTCAAGCGGTTCATCAGGACCTCCACTGATCAGCCTATTCCGCCCCCGGCCCCTACCCCTCGGCCGCCACCTCCCCGCCGACCACGTTCCCACCTACCCGAGGGCGCCGCACCGGCCACGGGCCGCACGTGTCGGGGGCCGTCGCGACACGCGCGCAGGCGGCAGCCCCAACGGCGGCCCGCGGCCCTCACGTGCACCTTTGAGCCGTGTGTCGCCACCCACCCGCTCACAGGCGCCCCGGCGCGAGTGCCCCACCGCCCCATGCACGCCCGATGCCGCATCCCCACCGGCGGGCGGCTGACTGGAGAGGGCGGGACGGCGTAGGTTACGGGGCGTGGATATGGACTTCGTCTGCGCCCACGCCGGGCGCCCCGCGGGCGCCATCACACGCAGGGACGTGGCACGCGCGCTGCTCGCCGTATCGTCAGGGGTGGCGCTCGTGGCGCTGCCCGACCTGCGGCGCGCGATGATGGCGGCGGGCAACCCGCTCTCCCGCCCGTTCTGGGAGTCGGCCAAGGCCACGCTCAGCTCGATCGAGTCCGGCGTCGCCACGGTCGGTGACGTGCAGCGCTGGGTCGAGTCCACCGGCACCGAGCCGATCCTCATGACACCCAGCTACTTCGTGTGGCCTGGGGAGGACGAGCGCGGCCCCGTGGCGGCGGAGATGTTCGCCCGGCTGGTCGCCCACCTGGAGGAGCGGGTGGAGTCCGGCGAGATCGACCCCGACGCGCTGGCCGCGGGCGACCAGGAGGCCCGCAGGGCGTACGAGGAGCTGCAGGAGCGCTGGCTCGGCACGCCGCTGTCCGACGGCAGGGTGCCCGGGTTCGCGGTGAGCGACGAGCAGGATGAGGAGCTGTTCTCGGCCTGGGACGAGGAGGAGGCGTTCGCGCTGTCGGAGCTCCGGCGCATCGTCGCGGGCCTGCCCGAGCAGCCCGAGCGCCCCGCCGGCCAGCTGGAGGCGGCCGCCGCGCGCCTGCGCGGGCTGCTCGCCCAGCCCGGCTACCCCGCCAGCGTGCTGCGGGCCTGCGCCGGGTTCGACGACGTCCCGATGCCGGACGACGACGTCGAGCTGTGGCTGGCGGTCGCGGCGGGCATCGCTGGGCCCATCTCGGACCTGTCGGAGAACGGGGACGTGCTGGAGGAGTTCGCCGATCTCGACAGGGACCTCAGTCTGGAGGACGCCGCGCTGGCCAACCTCTGCGCGATCCAGCACGCCGACTGGCTGGCCGGGGTGGCGGCGCTGACCAGGCTCGGCCCCGGCGTGCTCGCCTCGCCCGAGCGGATCGCGCGGCTCATCGCCGAGTCGGAGGACATCGACGTCGACGACCAGAACGTCGACGACCTCGACGCGACCGAGGGGCTGTTCATGTCGGTGGTGAGCCTGTGGGGCTATCTCGGCATCGTCGACGAGAACGAGGTGCTCACCCCGCTGGGCTGGTGGGGGCTGCCCCAAGCCCTGGAACGCGCCTGGTCACCGGCCGCCGAATGAGGTGTCGACCAGTTCCTGGAACTCGGGGTGGCGCTCGATGTACTTCGCGACGTACGGGCACAGGGGCACGACGCGCAGGCCGGTGTCGGCGCTCGCCTGGAGCGCGTACCCGACCAGCTTGCTCGCCAGCCCCTGCCCCTCGTACGCGGGCAGCACCTCGGTGTGAGTGAAAACGATCTTGGTGGGCAGCAGCCGGTAGTCGGCGAACCCGGCTACCTTGCCGTCCACAAGAACCTCGAACCGGCTCTCCGTCGAGTTGTCGACTACTTCGATCGACATCTACTCGGCCTTCTTGTCGTCCGTGTCGCCCTCGTGCGGCACCCGGATCTTCGACATCTGCTTGTTCATCGACTTGATCAAGAAGTACAGGGCGAACCCGAGGAAAGCCACCACGACGAAGCCGAGCAGGCCCGGACTCACATCACCTGCTGCTAGAACGTTCACAGTTCCAGTCTGCCATCCAGGGAGGGTGGTCCCGTCAGTGGCAGGCGGGGGAGACGTCCTCGGCGTGGATGCCGGCGAACAGGTCGTCCTCGGGCAGTTCGGTGTCCACGAGCGAGCGCGCCAGGTGGTAGTCCTCGGTCGGCCAGATCTCCTGCTGCAGCTCGCGCGGGCAGACGAACCACCAGCTGTCGGGGTCGATCTGGGTGGCGTGGGCCAGCAGGGCCTGGTCGCGGATCTCGAAGTAGTCGCCGCACGGCACCCGCGTGGTCACCGGCCACTTGGCCGGGCGGTCCTCCCAGCGGGCGATCCAGTCGGCGTACGGGGAGCCCAGGCCGCGCGAGGTCATCGCCTCGTGCAGCGCCTCGAAACGCTCCTTGGTGAAGCCCATCTGGTAGTAGAGCTTCAGTGGCTGCCAGGGGTCGCCCGTGCCCGGGTAGCGGTCGGGGTCGCCGGCCGCCTCGAACGCCTCGACCGAGACCTTGTTGGTCATGATGTGGTCGGGGTGCGGGTAGCCGCCGTCGTCGTCGTACGTGATGATCACATGCGGCCTGAACTCGCGCACGGCCGCCACCAGCGGCGCCGAGGCGTCCTCCAGCTTCTGCACGGCGAAGCAGCCTTCAGGGAGCGCCTCGTCCTCGTTCTCCGGCAGGCCGGAGTCGACGAAGCCCATGAATCGCTGCTGCACGCCGAGGATCTCGCGGGCCCGGTCCATCTCGGCCTTGCGGATCGCGGCGATGTTGGCCACGACGTCGGGGCGGTCCATCTTGGGGTTGAGCACGGAGCCCCGCTCACCGCCCGTGAGGGTACAGACCAGCACTTCCACGCCTTCGCGCACGTAACGCGCCATCGTGGCGGCGCCCTTGCTCGACTCGTCATCGGGGTGGGCGTGGACGGCCATCAGCCTCAGCGGTGCACTCACGGGCTCGATGTCTCCTCAGTAGGGACCGGTCACTCGCTCAGAGAGGTTAGTTTCTGCTGGGCGGTCGCGAGGGCACACCCCCCGCGGGCGACAATTGTCTCGGATAACGCTCAGGGAGTGCAGGGAGATTCCGCCATGGCGACCAGAGATGTCGAGAACGGGCCAGTTCTCGGCACACCCGACGACTTCCCGGACCGTCCCAAGCGAGGCGGCCGGCTCGTCGTCCACGTCGTGATCGGCGTGCTGGTGGCCATCGTCGCCGGCGGCTGGGGATACGTCATGTGGTCGATGACGGCAGGCGGCTCAGAGGCGCCGTCGCAGGTGGTGACGTTCACGGTTGAGAGCGCGAATCGCGCGGAGATCACCTTTGAGGTGTACAAGCCAGACGATAGGGTGGCCGTCTGCCGGATCAGGGCGCTGGACGTCTATCACTCGGAAGTGGGCAGCAAGGAAGTAAGAATCCCGGCTGGTGAGGGTAGTAAGCAGATCAAGGAAAGCCTCGACACGAGCGGTCAGGCCACTTCCGTCCACATCCAGTACTGCAATCTCGTATAGTGAGACATTTGGGGAAGCGTTGGAGCGGTTAACTTGTTAGCCTTTCGCAATTCAATCACACGTAACCTCAAGTGATCTCAGGGCCCCCTAGGCAAGCAAGGAGAACCCGTGGCCGACTCTCGCGATGAGAACGTCACATGGCTGACGCAGGAGGCGTACGACCGTCTGAAGGCGGAGTACGAGTATCTCTCTGGCCCCGGGCGCGTCGACATCGCCAAGAAGATCGAAGCCGCCCGCGAAGAGGGCGACCTGCGTGAGAACGGCGGCTACCACGCCGCCAAGGATGAGCAGGGCAAGATGGAGGCCCGCATCTTCCACCTCCGGCAGATTCTCGACAACGCCCAGGTGGGAGAGGCCCCGAAGGCCGAAGGCGTGGTCGGCCCCGGCATGACTGTGACCATCCGGTTCGTCGGCGACGACGACGAGGTCACCTTCCTGCTCGCCTCCCGCGAGGAGAGCGGAGCACCGATCGACGTCTACTCGCCGAAGTCCCCCCTGGGTGCGGCGATCAACGGCAAGAAGATCGGGGAGAAGGCGACCTACTCCCTCCCCAACGGGCGCCAGAACACCGTCGAGATCCTCGAGGCAGTGCCGTACATCGGCAACTGACTCCCCCGCAAGACGACCGCCGGGCCCACGTTGGCCCGGCGGAGTTTTCGCATGCCTCAGGGATCCGGCAGGATCTCAGCTTTCTGGTCAAGTCTCGTAAGCGGCGCAACACGTACAAGCTGGTGCCGTTCATCGTGGTGGCGCTGGTCGCGGTGCTGACCGCCGATGTGCTGCTGCTCGCGCGATCCGGGGTTGAGGTACGGCAGCCCGTACGCGCCCAGGCCACGCCCAAGCAGACGCTGATGGCGCAGCAGCAGCGCCGGCAGCAACAGCAGCCGCCGGCGCAGCAGCAGCCCACCACGACGAACCAACCCGTGGCGCCGTTGAAGAAGCTGCACAAGCCCAACTTGTTCGTGCTCACCCGCAAGCCGTTCACCAACGAGCTGTTACAGAAGGTCGCCAAGCTGCGCGGGGTGCGGGCGCTCGAGCTGGCCGACGCGGCGTCGATCACGCTCGACGGCAAGCGGGTGCAGACGCTGGCGGTCAATCCATCCACGTTTCGCTCGTACACACCCAAGGTGACCGCTTCCTCTGACCCGCTGTGGCAGAACGTCGCCGCCGGTGATGTGGCCGTGTCGTTCGTGCTGGGCAACGACGGCGGGCTCGTGCTGCACAGGCGGGTGGCGAGCCCGGCCGGGACGCTGCGGATCGGCGCGTACGCCACCACCGGGTTCGGCGCGGTGGACGCCGTCGTGTCCAAGGACGTGGGGCGTTCGCTGGGGTTGCCGCACGACAACGCGCTCATCGTGAGCGCCCCGGACACCAACTCCGACACGCTGCGCAAGGCCATACTCAAGGCGCTGCCCAAGGGCACGCAGGTGGCCATGGTCAACCCGGTGCTTCCCCAGCCGCAGACCAGGACGCGGAGCTGGCCCGCGGGGTCGTTCATGAGTGCCGAACAGATCACCGTGGCGCTGAAGGCCGCCGCCTCCAAGCTGGGCAGGCCGTACGTGTGGGGCGCCGAGGGGCCCGACACGTTCGACTGCTCCGGCCTGGTCCAGTGGGCCTTCGCCCAGGCCGGGGTGCGGATGCCCCGGGTGACGCACCAGCAGTGGGTGACCGGGCCCCAGGTTCCGTTGTCGCAGGCCCAGCCGGGGGATCTGCTCTTTTGGCGCTCCGATCCGACTAATCCCGACTACATCTCCCATGTGGCGATTTATTGGGGTAACGGGAAGATGATCCAGGCGCCGCGCACCGGAGACGTCGTCAAGATCTCCCCGGTGCATACCCGCAACCTGGCGGGCGTCGTCCGCGTCAGCCCCGTCGCGGCGTCCAAGGTCCGCTAACCCGCCCCCGGCGTGCGGGGTTTCTGCGTAAGTGTCGCGGCATGCACGACACCACGCGCCACGCCGGGGCACGCGCGGGCTCAATCGCGCGCCCGCAGCGCGCCCTGGAGCGGCGTGAAGGTCCAAGCGCGCCGATGGGGCGGCGCGCAGCACACCGTCGCCTGCACCACTCGCGCTGGGCTGTGCCGTCGGGTCGCCGCGCGTGCCGTGCTGGTGCGGTGCCGTGCTGGGGTCAAGGGGGACGTCGTGCGACCGCGCTGCGGTGTCGCCGTGCCACCGTCACCGTGCCACCGCGCCGCCACGTCACGGGACACGATCCACGCCGCGCCCGCGACGCAACAAGGCGTCGGGGCGCCCCCTCCGCCCGCCGTGCCGTGCTGGGGCCGTGGCGCGGCGTGGTGGGACGACATTCGGTGTGCGCCAAGATGGCCGGGGCGAAGGGTGCCGAGCCGGTGGTGTGGTGGCGGGTGACCGGAGGCGCGAAATTCGGTGCGTGCATTTCGCATGCAACTGTGTAATGGTGATTACATGGCAACGGACAACGAGACAGCACAGATCCACGGCTGGTTCACCGGGCGGTTGCCCGAAGAGTGGTTCACCGGCGTGCCGGAGATCGTCAGGGACCGCGAGGAGATCGCGGTGCTGGGCGCGCTGCCCGATCCGCCCGGCGACGTGCCCGAGGCCGAGCGGGCCGCTCTGATCGAGGGGCTGGCCAGGAGGTTCAGGGAAGAGACGCGCGAGCGACGGATCGAGATCGCCAGAGAGGCCGAGCGCAAGTTCCGGCAGAAGGTGTCCTGGGGCGTGGTCTGCGGCGGCGAGACTGTGATGTTCACCACGCTCTCGGTGCCCGTGATGACCAGGCTGCGCCAGACCGAGCGACAGGTTCTCGACACACTGGTGGCCGCGGGAGTGGCCAGGAGCCGTAGTGACGCACTGGCCTGGTGTGTCCGATTGGTCGGGAAGCACACCGACACGTGGCTGGCGGATCTGCGGGACGCTCTCCAGCACGTCGACAGGGTTCGCTCGGCGGGGCCGGATGTCAATTCCTGAGACCATCCAGGGGGAACGGCCGCAGAAATGGACTAAACCACTTGGGAAATTGGTTTAGACCAGCCCGATTGGACTGGACCACTGCGTGTTAATTCTCTTTTAAATCCGCTTCGCGTGGGTAGGCTCCACCAATCGTCAGGGTCGCTGCCTGCGATGACGGCCAAAGCCAACAGGTCTATGCCAATTGGCCTTTATGCCGCTTCGTCGTTAATGATGACTGGGCCCTGAGAGAGTGGAGGAGTCGCAGTCGTGTCTGTTTCCGTGGAAGTGCCCGCACCGACCAGCAATCGCGAATTGGCCGCGTGGGTGAACGAGATCGCCGCCCTGACCCAGCCAGACCGGATCGAGTGGTGCGATGGGTCCGAGGAGGAGTGGACGCGCCTGACCAACCTCCTCGTGGAGCAGGGCACGCTCACTCGGCTGGCCGCCCGGCCCAACAGCTTCTACGCCAAGTCCGACCCCAGCGACGTGGCCAGAGTCGAGGACCGTACCTTCATCTGCTCCGAGCATGAGGAGGACGCGGGGCCCACCAACAACTGGATCGCTCCGGACGAGATGCGCCGGACGTTCGGACGGCTGTTCAAGGGCTGTATGCGCGGCCGCACGATGTACGTCGTGCCGTTCTGCATGGGCCCGCTCGGCGGCGAGATCTCGCAGCTCGGCGTCGAGATCACCGACTCCCCGTACGTCGCCGTCTCCATGCGGATCATGACGAGGATGGGGGACAGGGCTCTTCGCCTCATCGAGCAGCGGGGCGAGTTCGTCAAGTGCGTGCACTCCGTGGGAGCGCCCTTGGAGTCGCACCAGGAGGACGTGCCCTGGCCGTGCAGCTCGACCAAGTACATCAGCCATTTCCCCGAGACCCGCGAGATCTGGTCGTACGGCTCCGGCTACGGCGGCAACGCCCTGCTCGGCAAGAAGTGCTACGCCCTGCGCATCGCCAGCGCCATGGCCCGCGACGAGGGCTGGATGGCCGAGCACATGCTGATTCTCAAGCTCACGCCGCCCTCCGGGGAGACCCGCTACATCGCCGCGGCCTTCCCGAGCGCCTGCGGCAAGACCAACCTCGCCATGCTCCAGCCCACGATCCCCGGCTGGAAGGTCGAGACGATCGGCGACGACATCGCCTGGATGCGCTTCGGCGATGACGGCCGCCTCTACGCGATCAATCCGGAGGCCGGCTTCTTCGGCGTCGCGCCCGGCACCGGCCAGGTGACCAACGCCAACGCGATCAGGACGCTCTGGGGCAACAGCATCTTCACCAACGTCGCCCTCACCGACGACGGCGACGTGTGGTGGGAGGGGCTGACCGAGGAGCCGCCGGCGCACCTGACCGACTGGAAGGGCCGTTCCTGGACGCCCGACAGTGGCGAGCCGGCCGCCCACCCGAACGCCCGCTTCACCACCCCGGCCTCGCAGTGCCCGACCATCGCACCCGAATGGCAGGACCCCAAGGGCGTGCCCATCTCAGCGATCTTGTTCGGCGGTCGCCGCGCCACCGCCGTACCTCTGGTGACGGAGTCGCTGAGCTGGGAGCACGGCGTCTTCCTCGGAGCCAACGTCGCCTCCGAGAAGACCGCCGCAGCCGAGGGCAAGGTCGGCGAGCTGCGCTACGACCCGTTCGCCATGCTGCCGTTCTGCGGCTACAACATGGGCGACTACTTCGACCACTGGCTGGACATAGGCCGCCGCAAGGGCGCCAAGCTGCCCCGGATCTACTACGTCAACTGGTTCCGCAAGGACGCCGACGGCAAGTTCATCTGGCCGGGCTTCGGCGAGAACAGCCGGGTGCTCAAGTGGATCGTCGACCGGCTCAACGGCGAGGCCAAGGCCGTGCCGACGGCGATCGGCCTGCTGCCCGCCGACCTCGACACCGAGGGCCTGGACCTGTCCGAGGAGGACCTGCACACGCTGCTGTCGGTCGACAAGGACGTGTGGCGCGAGGAGGCGTCGCTTGTCCCGGCCCACTTCGACAAGTTCGGCTCGCGTCTGCCGAAGGAGCTGTGGGACGAGTACAACGCTCTGCTCGACCGGCTCGGCTGACCCCCCTTGTGCGGTACGGCGGCGCCGTCTAACTTGACGGACTGCCGTACCGCTAGGAGGGGGCTGTCGTGGACTACGTCCTGCTCTTCGCCGCGTTTGGCGTGGTTTTCCTGGTCAACGCGGCCGAACAGGGCGTCGAGCGCGAGCGCAGACGCGTCAGCGAGGCGGCGCCGAGCGGTGACGGGCACCATCTCTCCCCGTACGAGCTGGCCTACCTTTCCGGCGGGCCGCGGCGGGTCATCAACACGGCGCTGGTCGTCCTCGCGACGGCCGGCGCCATTCGTGTGTCGCGCGGCTCGCAGGTCACCCCCGTCCACGGCGCCCAGCCGTCGCCGGTGCAGATCGAGCAGGCCGTGCTCGACACGCTGGCCGCCAGGCCGGGCGGCTGCCGGGCGGGCGAGCTGCGGCGGGAGCTGGAGGGACATCCGGCGCTCGCCGGGCTGGTCAGCGGGCTCCAGGCGCGCGGCCTGATCGTGCCGGAGGACGCGTACGGGACGGCGTGGCGGTCCTGCTGTCGGCTCGCGGCTACCACCCGAGGGGCGTGCGCGACCAGAGCTCGCTGGCCATGGCGGTCGGGGTCCCCGTCGCGCTGTACGGGCTGCAGGACGCCGGCGACCAGAGCCTCTGCGACGAGCTGTCGGCGGGCGACCCGGGTGGCGACTGCACCGGCTCCTGCGGGAGTTTCAGCGGTGGCGGCGACGGCACCACCTTCGGCGGCCATGACTTCGGCGGGGGCTCGTCCAGCTGCGGGTCGTCGAGCTGCGGCGGGAGCTCGTCGAGCTGCGGTGGCGGGTCCAGCTGCGGCAGCAGCAGTTGAAAAAGTGCCGGGAATCTAAATGAGCAGAACGAAACTCTTATCGTTGCTTTACGCGTCTCTTCGGTAACCAGCCTGATCGGCTGGACGGAGGGAGGCCGTAATGGACCTTGTCCTGCTGATTCTCTCGGTGGCCCTGGCGGCGATCGCCGTCACCATCGCCTCCGCGATCAAACGCGAGTACGCCCCCAACCGGGCGGCCGGGGCCGGACCCCGCGCTCGCGACCTCGATCACTACGATCTCGCCTATCTGGCGGGCGGACCCGAGCAGGTGGTCAACACGGCCATCACGCTCCTGGCCGAAACCGGAGAGCTGCGCGTGTCACGGGGGCCGCGCTTCCACACCGTCTCCGTAAGGTTCGCCACGGACAACCCCATCGAGCGGGAGACTCTGACCGCCGTCGCGGACAACGCCGGCCCGTCGAGGTGGCTGGTCAGCCAGGCGGTGGGCCGTGGCCCGGCCATGAAGGAGCTCGAGCACCGTCTCGCCGAGCTGGGCCTGATCCTGTCCGCTGCCCGTCTCGCACGGCTCAAGTGGCTGGCCGTCGGACTGAGGGTGGTGTCGGTCCTGGCGGTCGCCGGGGTCGTAGCGGGGGTGGTCGTGCTCGCCGGAGGTCCGGTGCTGCTGCCGCTGCTCGCCCTGCTCGTCCTGGTGGCAATGGGGATCGGTGCGGCGGTCGTGCTCGCCGGCGACAGGAAGTCCAGGCGGGTCGCGCTCACCGCCGACGGGATCGAGGAGCGGGACCAGGCCAGGAAGGCGTACCCCGCGGGCTCGGGCAACAGCCCGGTACACGTCGCGCTGCACGGCCATTGGGCGCTGCGCGACACGGACCTGAGCAGGGCGCTGGACACCTACGTCCCGCAGGCCGCGCCCCGACGCAGGCGGCGGTCGGCGTCTGGCAGCAGTGGCGGTGGCGGTGGCGGCTACTACTACGGTGGTTGCGGCGGAGCGGCCGACAGCGGGTCGGGCTGTGGCAGTGGCTCCTCCGGCTGCGGTGGCGGAAGCGGCTGCGGCGGCGGTGGTTGCGGTGGCGGAGGGAGCTGACATGTCCGAGCCGGAGGCCGGACGGCGGGCCGCCCTCGGGGACGAGCCGGGGATGGAGCTCGGAGTGGGCATCGGCTGGCGGGCCGAGCTCGACCTGTCGATCGAGCGGATGCCGGGCGTCGACTTCCTCGAGGTGGTCGCCGAGAACATCAAGCCCGCCCACCTGCCCGAGTCGTTACGCCTCCTGCGCGCCAGGGGCCTGCCGGTGATCCCGCACGGGGTCTCGCTGGGGATCGGCGGCGCCGAGCCGCCCTCCCCGGCCAGGCTGGCCCACCTGGCCGCCTGTGCGGAGGCACTGGACTCGCCGCTGGTCAGCGAGCACCTGGCGTTCGTACGGGGCGGCGGGCTGGAGGCCGGCCACCTGCTGCCCGTGCCGCGCACGCGCGAGTCGTTGCGGGCCATCACCGAGAACGTGCGCCAGGCGCAGGACGCGCTGCCGGTGCCGCTGGCCCTGGAGAACGTTGCCGCGATCTTCGGCTGGCCCGACGACGAGCTGACCGAGGCCCAGTTCCTCGCCGAGCTGGTCGAGCGCACCGGGGTCGGGTTGTTGATCGACGTGGCCAACCTCTACACCAACCAGTTCAACCTGGGCCTGTCGGCGGTGGACGCGCTCGACGCGCTGCCGCTCGAGCACCTCGCGTACGTCCATGTGGCCGGCGGGTACGAGCATCACGGCATCTGGCACGACACGCACACCACCTCCGCGCCCCAGGCCGTCCTCGACCTCCTCAGCGAGCTGTGCGCCCGGGCCACGCCGCCGGGCGTGCTGCTGGAGTGGGACGACGACTACCCGAGCGACGCGGCTCTGGAGAGCGAGCTGTCCAGGATCAGGGCCGCGATGTCCCTGGCTCGGGAGGCCGGATGACGGACGAGCCGCAGTGCCTCGCGGAGGCTCAGGGCCGCTCGGCGGATCCGGATGGGCAGGGGCTGGTGGAGACTCAGCGTCGCCTCGCGGAGGCGCAGGGACGGGTGGTGGCGGCCCTCGTCGCGGGGGCCGCCGTGCCGGAGGGGTTCGATCCCGAGCGGATGCGGGTGCAGGCGCTGAGCCTGGTCGCCAAGCGGCGCAGCGTCGTGGCCAGGCTCCGTCCCGACGCGGCCACCGCGGCGGGCCCCGACCTGGTGGCGGAGTTCGCCGCCTACGCCCGGTCCCGCAGCGTGCCGCCGCCCAACTACCGCACCGACGCCGACGACTTCGCCGCCTGGCTGCGCGAACGCGGCCGCCTGCCCGACCCACCTCGCAAGCCCCGCTGGTGGTCCCGCTTCCTGCCCTGAGCCCCGTTTCCGCACGGCACCGCGACTGACCTGCGCTTCTCCACCACCCGCCGCACTTCGGTGGGGTCCTGTGGGAAGGCGGGGGCGGATCCGGCATAGGCGGTTTAGCCGACATTCGGCCGGAAACCGTGAGGGAATGGGGGGACTGCGTTGCGTCGACGGCTCATATCTGATCGTCACGCCGGTGGCATGCAAGGACAGCGTCGGCACGCCGTACGAGGTCACCCTCGAGCTCCAACGCGACGGCACGCCGTACGGGAGTGTCGGAGAGCGGTGCGGCTGGCTGCTCGCGCGCCTGGCGCGCGGCGTGGACGACGCCCGCGAGGGCCGGGGACCTGCCAGGCGGTGGGCCGATCCGGACGACAGGTTTCCCGACGAGGAGCCGGACAGCGAACTGTTCTCCTTCCGCTACCGCACGAGAGCGGGCCTGGTGGGCGGCGGCGAGCTGCGCTGCCAGCTCAGGACCATCCCCGTGTGGCAGGCGGCCAAGGGGCAGTGGCGGCTGACCAGGAGGGCGTACGTGGAGGCGTGGGGCTCGACGGGCGTGGGCATGCGTGCGGTGCTGACGTCGGCCGAGTTGGCGACGTTCGTACGAGGCCTAGTGAATGAGGCGGAGGGGTGTCTAGAAGGTAGAGATCTGGCGAGGAATCCGATAGACGGGGCGGGCATGGGCGAATCGCGGTGATAATTGCCTGTTGGGTCAAGCGACCAAAGGCAACCGCTGGGGAGGAACTCCGTGGGCCTGCGCGATCTGGTCTACCGGCTGTATGAGCACCGGCTGGAGTCCAAGCTGTCGAAGGACAGCATCCCCCGGCACGTCGGGGTCATCATTGACGGCAATCGCCGCTGGGCGCGCGCGATGGGCATGCGTGACGTCGCCAGCGGCCACCGCAAGGGTGCCGACAAGATCTCCGAGCTGCTCGGCTGGTGCCGCGAGACCGGCGTCGAGGTCGTCACGGTGTGGATGTTGTCCAACGACAACCTCAACAGGCCGAAGGAGGAGTTGGAGCCGCTGCTGCGCATCATCGAGGACGTGACGCAGGAGCTCGTGGAGGAGGGCTGGCGGATCAGCCCGGTCGGTGCGCTCGATCTGCTGCCTGACCGAACGGCGAATGTCCTAAAAAATGCAAAGGAAGCGTCATCACACCGTCCAGGCCTGATTGTGAACGTTGCAGTTGGGTATGGAGGAAGACGTGAGATTGCCGATGCGGTGCGCTCACTGCTCCAAGAGCATGCGAGCAAGGGGGCGAGCATCGAGGACCTCGTCGAGGTGCTCGATGTGGAGCACATCGCGGAGCATCTCTACACTCGCGGCCAGCCCGACCCGGACCTCCTCATCCGGACCTCGGGGGAGCAGCGTCTGTCCGGCTTCATGCTCTGGCAGAGCGCTCATTCTGAGTTCTACTTCCACGAGGCCTACTGGCCTGACTTCCGCAGGGTCGACTTCCTGCGGGCGCTGCGCGACTACGCTGCGAGACACCGACGTTACGGTTCATAGTGCGACAAGAGGGCATTCAGAACGTAACGTAGAAAATGTCCGACCGCAGGCCGGACATTTCGGAGAGGGCCCGCCTTTGCACCAAGATCTGCCGAGGGGGGCCGGGACCCGGCGCCGACGGCAGCTTGCGGTCGGGGAAGTGGGCCCGGTCCGAATCCCGCCTCGTCTGCAGGGCGCCCGCCCCAATGGGCGCCCGGGGGAGAACGTGTGGCAGTGTCCTCGAGCAACCCTACTCACCAGTCGGCCAAGCGGACGTACGTGCTGGACACCTCAGTCCTGCTAGCCGACCCGGCGGCAATGACGCGCTTCGCCGAGCACGACGTTGTCCTTCCGATCGTGGTCATCACCGAGCTGGAGGGGAAGCGGCACCATCCCGAGCTCGGCTACTTCGCGCGGAAGGCTCTGCGCTACCTCGACGACCTGCGGATCCAGTACGGCAGGCTCGACGAGCCGATGCCTACGGAGGACGGCACGATCAGGGTTGAGCTCAATCACAGCGATCCCTCCATCCTGCCTGTGGGGTTCCGCCTGGGAGACAACGACACGCGCATCCTGACCGTGGCCCGCTCGCTGGCCGCCGAGGGCTGCGACGTCGTGCTGGTGTCCAAAGACCTGCCACTGCGGGTCAAGGCGGCCTCGATCGGCCTGGCAGCCGAGGAATACCGCGCCGAGCTCGTTCACGAGTCGGGCTGGACGGGGATGGCCGAGGTCCAGGTGACCACCGAGGGCGTCGAGGCGCTCTTCGAGCAGGGCACCGCCGACCTCGAGGAGGCCAGGGACCTGCCGGCGCACACCGGGCTGCGGCTGCTGTCGGCCAGGGGCTCGGCGCTCGGCCGGGTGCAGCCGGACAAGTCGGTACGGCTCGTCCGCGGCGACCGCGAGGTGTTCGGCCTGCACGGCCGCTCCGCCGAGCAGCGCATCGCGCTCGACCTGCTGATGGACCCGGAGATCGGCATCGTCTCGCTGGGAGGCCGGGCCGGCACCGGCAAGTCGGCGCTGGCGCTCTGCGCGGGCCTGGAGGCGGTCCTGGAGCGCCGCCAGCACCGCAAGGTGGTCGTCTTCCGCCCGCTCTACGCCGTGGGCGGCCAGGAGCTCGGCTACCTGCCGGGCACCGAGGGCGAGAAGATGGGCCCGTGGGCGCAGGCGGTCTACGACACGCTCGGCGCGATCACCTCGCCCGAGGTGATCGAGGAGGTGCTCGACAGGGGCATGCTTGAGGTGCTCCCGCTGACGCACATCCGCGGCCGGTCGCTGCACGACGCGTTCGTGATCGTGGACGAGGCCCAGTCGCTGGAGCGCGGGGTGCTGCTGACCGTGCTGAGCAGGATCGGCGCCAACTCGAGGGTCGTGCTCACCCACGACATCGCCCAGCGCGACAACCTCAGGGTCGGGCGGCACGACGGCGTGGTGGCGGTGGTGGAGAAGCTCAAGGGCCACCCGCTCTTCGCCCACGTCACGCTGACCCGCTCCGAGCGCTCCCCGATCGCCGCGCTGGTGACGGAGATGCTGGAGGACATCACCCTCTAGAAGCCTCCAGAGGCCTCTAGAGGCTCATTTCAGTTCGCCGCAGGTGTACCGCCCCTCCGACTGGGAGGGGCGGTCCGCGTTCTCGCGGACGATCTTGACCAGCTCGAACGCCGCGTCCTGCTGGGCCGTGCAGACGATCTGCGCCTTGCCGAGCCTGGTCAGCGTGCCCTCGCCCCTGATGTAGACGGTCAGCGTCGAGGTGCGCGGGAGCTGGATCTCGTCCCGCTGCACGGGGTTCAGCGAGTCCTTGATCCCCAGGTACGTGAAGCCGCGCAGCGCGGTGTCCCGCTCGCCGAGAGGCTGCGTGGAGGCCGCGAAGAGCGCGCCGAGCAGGCTGCCGACGGTGTCGTTCTCGACGTCGGCCGGCTCCAGGGCGAGCTTGCCGTCCCTGATCAGGTAGATCGTCTTGGACGGTGGCGGGACCTTGATGGTGGGCACGTTGCCGCGGTCCTGCACGTCCGTGGGCGAGATGCCGCAGGCCGCCAGGGCGAGCAGGGCGAGCAGTATCAGAGCACGGAGGGCTTTCATGCGTGCGGGAGCCAGACGGTGAACAGGGTGCCGGGGTTCTGGAGGCGTACGGAGACGGTGCCGCCGTGGAGGTGGACGTTCGCTCTGGCGATCGCGAGGCCGAGGCCGCTGCCCTGGCTGCGGGCCCGGCCCGCGCCCGCCTTGAAGAAGCGGTCGAAGACGTGCGGCAGCGCCTCGTGAGGGATGCCCTTGCCGTGGTCGCGCACCTTCACCTCCAGGCCGTTCTCGGTGCCCCTGGCGCTCACCACGACCGGGGGCTGACCGTGCTTGAGCGCGTTGCCGACCAGGTTGGCCACGATGACGTCGAACCTCCTCGGATCGAGGTTCACGGTCAAGCCCTGGGAGGCCTTCACCTGCACCTGGTCGCTCCAGCCGCGTACCTCCAGGCAGTCCATGATGGCATCGGCCACGTTCACCGGCTCGAGGTTGAGCGTGGCCGTGCCCGCGTCGAAGCGGCTGATCTCGATGAGGTGCTCGACCAGCTCGCGCAGGCGCTCGATCTCCCTGAGCACCAGCCGCACTGCCTCCGCGGGCGCATCGGGCAGCCGGTTGGCCTCCTCGGAGAGCATGTCGGCCACGGCCGTCATCGCGGTCAGGGGCGTGCGCAGCTCGTGCGAGACGTCCGCCACGAACCGGCGCGACATGGCCTCCAGAGCGCGCAGCTCCGACACGCTCAGCTCCAGCGCCGCGGCCGCGTCGTTGAACCTGGCGGTCAGCTCGGCCAGCTCGTCCTGCCCGTGGACGGGCAGGCGGGTGTCGAGCCTGCCCTGGCCGAGCGCCTGCGCGGCCGCGCTGAGCCGCCTGACCGGCAACAGCACCTGCCTGGCCGACAACAGCGCCACGACCAGCGCGATCAGCACGATGGCCGCGCCACCCTGGACGAGCGTGGTCCTGAGCGTGCCGAGCTGGCTCTCGTCGTCGTGCATCGGGAAGAAGACGAACGCGCGCAGCCCCGTGGCCTCGGGCACGCCGCCGGTGTCGCGGTAGACCTCGGCGCCGACGATGAGCCAGAGCTGGTCATCGATGATCTTGCGCTGGGTGACGACGCTCTGCTTGGCCCGGCCGTAGAGCTCGTTGGGCACGTCGCTCATGGTCATGGGGCCCTCGGCGGAGACCATGTTGCCGTATTCGACCAGCACACTTCTGCCCGGCCCGCTCAGCGCGGCGGTCACGTGGTCCAAATCGTCGGTCGTCGGCGCGGCCTCGCCCGGCCTGAGTTTGCCGACGGGGAAGGTGATGCCGCTCAGCTCCCTGGTGACCAGGTCGAGCGAGGTGTTCTCGGCCCGGGTAACGAGCGCGGTCTTGGCGAGTTCGAAGCCGATGGTGGCGACCAGCGTCGATGCGGTGACGGCGACGAGCGTGAACGTGATGACGAGGCGGGCGCGCAGCCCGGTGGGCAGCGGGATCACGGGGGGCTGAAACGGTAGCCGAACCCGCGCACCGTGTGGATGAACACGGGCTCGGCCGGCTTCGGCTCGATCTTCGCGCGGATCCGCTGCACGCAGGCGTCCACCAGTCGCGAGTCGGCGATGTGCGTGTGGTCCCACACGGCGCGCAGCAGGTAGCGGCGGTTGAGCACCTGGCCGGGGTGCCGTACGAGCTCCAGCAGCAGCCGCAGCTCGGTCGGCGTCAGGTGGATCTCCTTGCCGGCCAGCGTGACCTTGAGCGCGCCCCGGTCGATCACGAGGTCGCCGAAGGTGATGCGATCGGAGGCGGCGGACTCGGCCCTGCGCAGGATGGCGCGGATGCGCGCGTCCAGGACCCTGGGCTCGACCGGCTTGACCACGTAGTCGTCGGCGCCGGCCTCGAGCCCGACCACCACGTCCAGGTCGTCGCCGCGGGCCGTGAGCAGGATGACGGGCAGCTGGTCGAGCTTGCGCACACGGCGGCACACCTCGACCCCGTCGATACCCGGGAGCATCACGTCGAGGATCGCGATCTCCGGGCGGCGGGCCCTGATGTGTTCAAGCGCCTCCTCGCCCGTCGCATAGGACGTGACGGAGTGCCCCTGCCGGGTCAGCGCGAGCTCGAGAGCGGTACGCACGGAGGGGTCGTCTTCAACAAGGAGAATGCCGGCCACGCGCACATTATTATTCCATGTCCCGAATGCCCGAACTAAGTCACCAAACTGTGACGTGGCGCTGATGGGATCCCGAAGTGGCCGCGGCACCCTGGAAGCGGCTTCCCCTTCGGCTACGGGCGCCCGAAGGGGAGCCCATGGTCTATGTGACCAAAATCACACCGTTCCGAAACGCCGTGCTTACCGGCGGGTTAACCAACATAGAGCCAAGCGATTACCGCGTTTCGGTTGCGAACCACCCCCCAGGACAGGGCAAGCTCATGGTTCGTGAGCCCCGGTCCGCAGTTGAGTGAGCGCCCCCCGAAGGAAGACCTGCCCTCGGCGCGCCGGCCTGCGCGTTTCACCCCGAAGCGCATCGTCGTCATCGCCGTCTCCCTCGTGGTCGTCGTCGGTGGAGGCGGCTTCGTCGCCTATCGTGCGATCCAGAACGCCAACAGGCCGCCCGCCGACCCCTTCACGCCGGAGCAGCTCGGCGCGATCGCCAGCGGCAAGCTCTACGTGCCCGATCCCCAGAGCGACGCGCTCAAGAACGCGGCCCAGCAGGCATTCAAGGCGGACCAGCTGAAGAAGGACCGTTCCGGTGCGGGCAAGGGCGACCTCGACTGGGTCGTGCCGAAGAAGGCGCCGGGCGGTGACGGGTTCCCGTCCATGAACTTCCCGCCGGGCAGCGATCCCTCGCCGGGCAGCAACAAGGCCACCGCCAAGACCCTGCTCGCCTCCATGGGCTGGGGCGACCAGTGGGGCTGCCTGGAGCGGCTCTGGACGAAGGAGAGCGGCTGGAACGAGCGGGCGATGAACCGCTACTCCGGCGCGTACGGCATCCCGCAGGCCCTGCCCGGCAGCAAGATGGCCAGCGCGGGCGGCGACTGGCAGACCAATGCCGAGACCCAGATCAAGTGGGGCCTCGGCTATATCAAGGGCCGCTACGGCACGCCTTGCGCTGCTTGGGGGCATTCACAGTCGGTGGGTTGGTATTAGAAGGTCAACTTTCCTTCTCTAATCGGCAAGCCGCCGAGCCGGAAGGGGTATACCGGCGCACGCTGGCCGCATGGGTGTGAAGGTCAGTGTGATCGTCAATGTCCACAATCCGGGTGGCACCGCCAACGCGTGCATCCGTTCGGCCGTGGAGCAGACCATGCCCGTGGCCGAATATCAAGTGATCTTCGTGGACGACGGCTCCACCGACGGGACCGGGGAGCGGCTCGACACCATCGCCGCGGCCCGCGAGAACGTCCGCGTGCTGCACCTGCCGCACACCGGCTCCCCCATGCGCGGCCGCAACGTGGGCCTCGCGGCCGCCGTCGGCGACTACGTGTTCTTCCTCGACCAGGGTGACCGGCTGGAGAAGGACGCGATCGCCCGCATGTACGAGCGTGCCGTGGAGACCGACGCCGACGTGCTGATAGGCCGTCTGATCCGCGACTTCGGGCCGCCGATGACAGCCTTCGAGCGCAGCACGCCCCGCGCCGACATCGTGCGCGACAGGCTGCTCGGCCTGCTCGTGCCGCAGCAGCTCTACCGTCGTGCCTTCCTGGAGGAGCACGAGCTGGGCTTCGCCGTGCCCGGCGGCCGGATGGCCGAGCAGGCATTCGTGATGCGGGCCTACCTGCGCGCCAAGGTCATCGCCGTGCTGGCCGAGCACATCTGCTGCCACCTCGGTGAGCGGCGTGGATACGAGGAGGAGCCGCGGGCGATGGTCAAGGAGCTGATCGGGCTCCTCGACGACATCGACACCTACGTCGGCGAGGGCCGCCAGCGCGACCGCATGTACGCTCACTGGTTCCGCTACGCCGTCCTGCGCCCGCTGGTGACCGCCAGGTTCGCCGACTCCTCCGTCGATCGCGGCCTGCACTTCCGGGTGGTGCAGGAGCTCGCGACGGAGCGGTTCCCCACACGGCTCGACCGCTACATCCCGGTCCAGCTCCGCGTGGTCGCCGCGTACGCCCGCATGGGACGCCTGGACCAGATCGTGCTCCTGTCGAACTCCTCCAAGAGCGCCGGCCTCCGCGCCGACCTGACCGAGATGCGCTGGGACGCCCATGTGCTGGTGCTCGGACTGACCGTGGAGGTCCTGGCGGGCGATGGCACGCCCGACAGGTACCGTACGCAGGGCGAGCGCGTGCACTGGATACCGCCGCGCGCGATGGAGACCGATTCGCTGGACGACAGCGTCACCGACATCACCGACGCGGTCGAGCGGGCCCGCGTCGAGCTCTACGTGCGCCACTCCGAGACCGGCGCGATCCACTTCCTGCCGATAACGCAGCACGTGGAGCGCGTCGCCGACGGCCGCAACAAGATCAGGGTGCAGATCAGAGGCGAGGGCAGGCTCGACGTGACGAAGGCGGCGCACGGTGAGCCGCTCAAACCCGGCCAGTGGGAGGTGCACGTACGCATGTTCGGGGGCGCCAACCAGGCCAGGAGCCGGGTCGGCCGCTCCGACGGCCCGCTGAACTGCCTGGGCGTGCTGGCCCAGCGCCCCAGGGTACGGCTGGTGGTGCCGTGCTGGACCGACCACGGCGAGCTGGGCCTGGCCATCGAGCCGCGCTCGTTCCCCGAGTCGATCGGACTGGTGTCGCCGGGGGTGGAGATCAAGCGGCTCGACGGTCACGTGTACGTCGTGCTGCCGGTCCCGTACGTGCCGCCGAGCGGCGGCCCGCCGCTGGAGCTGGTGCTGCGCAGCACCGGGCGGCGCGGCCGCGAGGTGTGCGCCCCGGCGCTGGTGGAGGCGGGGGTGCCAGGCAAGATCGCCGGGCAGCTCGTCGCCAAGATGCCGGTCAAGTGGATGATGCCGGCCCCCGACCAGCTCGGCCCCGGCCGGTGGCTGTCGTCGCTGCGCTCGTCGGAGGAGGAGGTTGGACTGAGGTTCGCGCTGGAGATCCACAGGGGGAGGATCTCGGTACGGCCGGCCGCCGCCGTCGATCCACGGCGGCGCTCGCCCATGGGCAGGGACACCCTGCTGCACAGGATCGGCAGGCGGCTGCCCGGCGCGCGTCACCTGGTGCGTCTGGCGCGCGCGGGCAAGCACCGCTATCTCAAGGACTGACCCAGCCCTCCAACTCCTCGAAGGCGTGCCTGAAGACCGGCAGCATGGGCTTGAGCCGGTCGGGGTAGACGTCCACCAGGCTGTCGAGGTGGTTGCCGCCTTCGACGCGGTAGTAGCGGAACGGCCGGTTCGGGCCGACCATCTTCGCGTAGACGTCGGAGTCGCGGGAGATCGGCAGCAGCGTGTCGAGCGTCCCGTGGATCGTGATCAGCGGCTTGGTGATCCGGCCGGTCAGTGCGATCTTCGCCACCGCCGCGTACGGCCTGCGCTGGTCGTAGTCGTAGTCGGCCGCCGCGCCCTGATAGGACGGGTCCAGCTCCTTCTGGTAGAGCTGCTGCGTGAGCTCCCAGTAGTACTGCCGGTGGAAGGGCCACAGGAACTCCGAGCCCGCCGCGAACCCGGCCGCCCGAACCCCGGCCTCGTCCGGGTACGCCTTCAGCGCTGGCGGCAGGAAGTTGAGCAGGTTGTCGCCCTTGACCCGCCAGAGCGTGCCCTCCCAGTCGACGCCGCCGTCGTAGAGCCAGCCGCGGTTCTCCAGCTGCCATCTGACCAGGTAGCCGCCGTTCGAGATGCCTGCCACGAACGTCCGCTTCGGCCGCTTGCCGTACCGCTGCTTGACGACGGCCTTGGCGGCCACCGCGAGCTGGGTGACGCGGTCGTTCCACTCGGCGATGGCGTCGCCGGGGCGGCGGCCGTCCTCGTAGAAGTTCACGCCGACGTTGCCCTTGTCGGTGGCGGCGAACGCGTACCCCTTGGCCAGGACCCAGTCGGAGATCGTGTAGTCGTTGGCGTACTGCTCCCTGTTGCCGGGGGTGCCGCTGACGACGAGGCCGCCGTTCCAGTTGTCGGGGAGCCTGATCACGAACTGGGAGTCGTGGTTCCAGCCGTGCGTGGCATTGGTGGTGGAGGTGTCGGGGAAGTAGCCGTCGATCTGGGTGCCGGGCACGCCCGTCGGGTTGACCGTGGCGGCCGAGTGCAGGCCCACCCAGTCGGCCGGGTCGGTGTGGCCGGTCTTCACCGTGCCCGCCGTCGTCAGGTCGTCCAGCGTGGCCACCAGGGCCTGCTCCGCGCCCGGGACCGTGAGCTGCGGGGTCGGCGTGAGCAGGCTCGCCACTAAGCTCAGCGCGACGAGCATCACGCCTCCCCGAGGTGGGCGGCCAGCAGGCGCTGGAACTCTTCGGGATGCTCCAGGTGCGGGCTGTGGCCGCAGTCGTCGAGCACGACCTCGCGGTACGGGCCGTAGCGCTCAAGCACGGCCCTGGTCTGGGCCACCATGGGCTGGGCCGGCGTGCCGGGGGAGCCGGGCACCACGCCGAGCGCGCCCAGGTGGGCCAGGTCGAACAGCGACGTGTCCGAGACGATCACGTCGTCGGCGCCCCTGATCCACAGGATGGGCGGCTTGGGGTCGATCTCGTGGAGGTCGTCCAGGCGGAAGTGGGTGGGGGCGATGGCGTTGAGCAGACCGGTCTTGCCGGGGGCCACGCCGGGCCACTCGGGGCTGGTGACGGCGTCGCCTGGGTAGTTGGCCTCGCCGACGTGGGTGGTGAGCATCGAGCGTACGTAGAAGTCCTCGTCGGGGACCTCGGGGTGCTTGACGTACGAGGAGCGGAAGACGCTACGGGGCGACGTGGGGGACTCGTCCGACATGTCGCCCGCCTTGAGCCGGGCCACGAAGTCCGGGTTGGCTGCTCCGGCTCCCGCTCCCGTGCCGTCGGGGTGCGTGAGGCGGCCCTCGGGGCCCTCCGTGCCGCCGAAGCCGTACGGGGAGATGGGGTTGACCAGGGTGACGCTCCTGACGACGGCCGGCCGGTCGCGCAGGAGCTGTAGGACGATGCCGCCGCCCAGACTCCAGCCGACCAGGTGCACCCCGTCCAGGTCGAGCGCCTCGACCAGCTCGATCAGGTCGTCGGAGTAGTCGCGCAGGCCCCTCGAGGCGTCCACGGGCGCGGGGTCGCTCTCGCCGAACCCGCGCAGGTCCACCGCGAGCGGGCGGTAGCCGCCGGGCAGCGCCGCCATGCTGTCGCGCCAGAAGGCGGCGGAGGAGACGTTGCCGTGTACGAACAGCGCGGGCTCGCCGGTGTCCCTGCCCTCGACGGTCAGGACGTTCTGGGTGAGCCTCGGCGTGGTGACCTTCATTGCGCGTGGATCCTCTCGGCCAGGTCGCGGCCCTGGGTCTCACGCGCGGCGTAGACCGCGGCCAGGGTGAGCAGCGCCGCCACACCAAGGTAGATCGAGATGGGCACGCTGCTCGAGTAGCTCTTCAGCAGCGCGACCGCGATGATCGGGGCCAGTGCGCCGGCGACGATCGCCGAGAGCTGCGCGCCGATGGAGACGCCGGTGTACCGCATCCTGGTGCCGAAGAGCTCGGAGAAGAAGGCCGCCTGCGGGCCGTACATCATGCCGTGGAAGAGCAGGCCGACGGTGACGGCGAGGGTGATCACCAGGAAGTTGCCCGTGTCCACGAGCGGGAAGAACGCGAAGATCCACACCCCGATCCCGGCGGCGCCCGCCAGGTAGATCGGGCGGCGGCCGATCCGGTCGGACAGCGCGCCCCACATCGGGATCGTGACGAAGTGGATGGCCGAGGCGATCAGCACCGCGCCCAGCACGGTGGAGTTCTCGATCTTGGCTGACTTGGCGTACGTGATGACGAACACGGTGAGGAGGTAGAACGAGATGTTCTCCGCGAGGCGCGCGCCGATCGCGGTGATCACGTCCTTCCAGTGGTGCCGCAGCACGCCCACGATGGGCGCCGCCTGCTCCGGCGGGGCCTGCTGGAAGACCGGCGACTCGGTGATCGTCAGCCGGATCCAGAGCCCGATCAGCACCAGCACGCCCGACAGCAGGAACGGCACCCGCCAGCCCCACGCCAGGAACGCCTCGTCCGACTGCCAGGCGGACAGGGCCGCCAGCACGCCGGTGGCCAGCAGGTTGCCGCCGGGGGCGCCGGCCTGCGGCCAGGAGGCCCAGAAGCCGCGGCGGTCGGTCTCTCCGTGCTCGGAGACGATCAGCACCGCGCCGCCCCATTCGCCGCCGAGCGCGAAGCCCTGCACGAGCCTCAGCGCGGTCAGCAGCAGCGCCGCGGACGGGCCCAGGGTCTCGTACGTCGGCAGGCAGCCGATCAGGAAGGTCGCGGCGCCCATGGTCAGCAGGCTGACGACCAGCAGCGTCTTGCGGCCCACCCGGTCGCCGAAGTGGCCGAAGACCAGGCCGCCGAGGGGGCGGGCGACGAATCCGACGGCGTAGGTGAGGAACGCCAGCAGCGTGCCGGTGAGCGGGTCGGACTCGGGGAAGAAGAGCTTGTTGAAGACGAGGGCGGCTGCCGAGCCGTACAGGAAGAAGTCGTACCACTCGATGGTGGTGCCGATCAGGCTCGCGGCGACGATCTTCTTGATGGAAGTGGCCATGCCGGTCACGGTATGGAGTGACCGGCGTCACTCATATGGCGCCAGAGCCCACAGTCTATGGGGTGGATGTGTGGCCGAGCCGGTGCAGGCGGAGCGCCAGCTGGATCTCGAGCGCGCGCTCCGGCTCCAGCCAGCCGTCGCCGAGCAGCTTGCCGATCCTGTCGAGCCGTTGCGTGACGGTGTTGACGTGGATATGCATGGCCTCGGCCGTACGGGAGGGCGAGCCGCCCGAGCCGAAGTAGGCGGCCATCGTGTCGGCGAGCGCAGTGCCTCTGCGGGCGTCGTAGTCGATCACGGCGCCGAGCACCCTGCTGACGAAGCCGCGCACGTCGCGGCCGTCGCCGACGAGCAGCCCCACGAACCCCAGCTCGGCCGCGCTCGCGCCGTCACCGGTCCGCCCGAGCGCGATCAGCGCCTCGGCGCATCTGTGCGCCTCCTGGTACGCCCCGGCCACGTCCCCTTCGACGGCGGCTCTCGACGCGCCCGCCGTGGCGGGGCTGTGCAGCGACGTGCTGAGCTCCACGGCCACGTTCTGCGCGATGCGGCCCGCGTTCTCGCCGGGCAGCAGCAGCACGACCTCGTCACCCCGGCCCGCCGCCAGCCCGTGCCGCAGCGCGGCCTGCGACGAGGCCCAGAACGCGGCCCGCTCCCGCTGGCCGCCGTGCTTGGCCACCACCACGACGTGCGGCGCGTGCAGGTCCACACCCAGCCTTCGCGCCCGGTCGGTCAGTCCGGGGGAGTCGGGCCGGGAGATCAGGTCGTCGAGCAGCTCGCCCCTGACCCGGCCCTCGGCCTCCGCCACGCTCCTGCGGAACAGCAGGAGCAGCGCGCACACCAGCGCCGCCCGCTCCAGGATGCGCTCGTCGGCGTCGTCGCTGCGCAGGATCAGCGTGCACAGCGGCTCAGCGCCGACGTCCACGGACGCGATCAGCAGGTCGCTCCTCCGCACGGTACGCCCCAGCGCCCTGGACGCCTGCGCCGCCTCGAACACCCCGGAGTCCAGCTCGCCCACGTCGCCCGTGAGCGGCCGCCCCAGGTCGTCGAGCACGGCCAGCGACCCGCCGAGGACGTCGGTCACCACGGCCGCCACGTCCTCGATCCCGCCGCCGCGCAGCACCAGCGAGGTCATCCTGTCGTGGGCCAGCGCGCCCCGCTCCACGGCGTCGCCGTGCTCCCTGGCGACCCTGTGGGCCTGGGAGAGCTCCTCCAGCGCGTTCCTGGTCTCCTGCAGCAGCCTGGCGTTGTCGATCGCGACGGCGGCGTGCGCGGCCAGGCTCGCCAGCAGCGACACCTCCTCCTGGTGGAACGGCCGCGCGCTGCGGTTGGCCGCCATCAGCACGCCGATCACCCGCTGGCCCAGCCGCAAGGGCACGCCCAGGATCGCGACCAGGCCCTCCTCCTTGACGGCCTCGTCGATGTCGTCCTTGTGCCGGAACCTGGCGTCGGCGAAGTAGTCGGCGGTCGAGTACGGCGTGGCCGTCTGCGCCACCAGCCCGCCCAGCCCCGCCCCCATGGCCAGCCGCAGCGCCCGGAACTTGGCCGAGATCGAGCCGTCGGTGACCCGCATGTACGTGTCGCCCTGCTCGGGGTCGTGCAGCGTCATGTAGGCGACGTCGGTGGCCAGGAGCTGCCTGGCCCGGTGCACGATGGCCTCCAGCACGGCGTCGAGGTCGCGCAGCGCGGCCAGGTCGCCGGCCGTGTCGTACAGCGCCGACAGCTCGGCCTCGCGCCTGGCACGCCTTTTGAGCAGCTCGCGTACCTTGAGCGCCTCGACCTTGGCCTGCTCCAGCTCCTCGATCGTGGCCGGGGCCGCCCCGGCCGCCCTGGCCCGGATGATCGGCCCCTCGAACTCGACGGCAGAGGCCTCCCTGGCCAGCAGTTCGAGGAAGTGTTTGGCCACTAGCGCGCCGTCCAGCCGCCGTCCACAGGCAGCGACACGCCGGTGATGAACGACCCGGCGGGGCCACACAGGTAGTTGACCAGCTCGGCCACCTCCTCCGGCTCGATCAGCCGCTTGATCGCGGCGGGCTGCAGCATGATGCTCTCCACGACTTCGTCCGGCTCGATGCCGTGCACTTTAGCCTGGTCGGCGATCTGCGCCTCGACCAGCCCGGTCCGCACGTACGCCGGGCAGACGCAGGTCGAGGTGACGCCGTGCGGCGCCCCTTCGAGCGCCACGACCTTGGAGAACCCCTCCAGCGCGTGCTTGGCCGACGTGTAGGCCGACTTGTACGGCGAGGCACGCAGCCCGTGCACAGAGGAGATGTTCACGAACCGGCCCCAGCCCTTGGCGTACATGCCGGGCAGGACCTTGCGTGCGATCAGGAACGGCGCCTCGACCATCACCTTGAGAATCGCCGAGAAGACCTCGGGCGGGAACTCCTCGATCGGCGCGACGTGCTGGAACCCGGCGTTGTTCACCACGATGTCCACCGGCTCGTCCGGCAGCGACGCCACGAAGCCGGGATCGCTCAGATCGGCGACCACGGCCGCGCCGCCGATCTCGGCGGCGACCTTCTCGGCGGGCTCGGCCCGCATGTCGACGACCAGCACCCTGGCCCCCTCGGCGGCCAGGCGCCGGGCGCAGGCCGCCCCGATGCCGCCTCCCGCCCCCGTCACAAGCGCGGTCCGCCCCGTCAGCTCCTTCGCCATACCCCGAACCCTAGGCGCTCTCCACGCCTCGACGCATGGGTGCGGGCGACATAGATGAGACTCCCTCTATGTGGATCACTGGAATCTGCTATGTTGAGCGCATGATCGCGTATTCGTCCCAGTGGTGGCCCGCCTCCTAGGCGGACCTCCCGGCGTATACGCGCAACGGCCGCCTCGACGAGGCGGCCGTCGGCATGTCGAACGCGCCTCGTCGAGCACAGACGAAAGGGGCGCACACCATGACCACCTGGCCCGCACTGCTCACCACGCTGCTCGACGGCGCGTCGCTCACCTCACGCCAGGCCCAATGGGCCATGGAGCAGATCATCACGGAGACGGCGACGGACGCTCAGATCGCCGCGTTCGCGGTCGCGCTGCGGGCCAAGGGCGAGAGTGTGGCGGAGGTGTCCGGGCTGGCCGACGGCATGTTGTCCAGGGCTGCCGCGATCAGGGTCTCTGGCCACCCTGTCGACCTCGTCGGCACCGGCGGCGACCGCGCCAACACCGTGAACATCTCCACCATGGCCGCCATCGTCGCGGCCGCCGCCGGCGTCAAGGTGGTCAAGCACGGCGGCAGGGCCGCCTCCTCCATGGCGGGCGCGGCGGACGTGCTCGAGGAACTGGGAGTCGTCATCGACCTGCCGCCCGCCGCGGTGGTCGAGGTGGCGGACGAGGCCGGCATCACGTTCTGCTTCGCGCCCGTGTTCAACCCGGCGTTGAAACGCACTTCGGGGCCGCGCCGTGAGCTGGGCGTCCCGACGGTCTTCAACTTCCTCGGCCCGCTCACCAACCCCGCCCTGCCGCCCGCCCAGGCGGTCGGCGTCTTCCATCCCGGGCTGGCTCCGGTCATCGCGGGCGTGCTGGCCGAGCGGGGCTGCTCCTCGCTGGTCTTCAGGGGCGACGACGGGCTCGACGAGCTCACCACCTCGGGCCCTTCCACGGTCTGGGTGGTACGCCGCGGCACCGTGACGCGTACCGTCTTCGACCCGGCTGACCTGTCGATCCCGCGGGCGCGCCCCGACGACCTGCGCGGCGGCGACGCCCGGCACAACGCGGCCGTGGCGCGGGCGGTGCTCGCCGGAGACCAGGGACCGGTGCGCGACGTCGTGCTGCTCAACGCGGCCGCCGCCATGGTGGCCGGCGACGGCGCCCCGCCCGCGCCCGACCTCACGGCCGCCCTGGGCGCCGCCTACAAGCGAGCCGCGGACGTGGTCGACTCCGGCGCCGCGCTGTCCCTGCTCACCCGCTGGGCCGAAGCCACCCGGGCACGGGCGTCAGCGCCCGATCATTAGGGTCTGGTCATTGACAGCACGTCGAGCGCGGCGTCGAGCTGCTCCTCGGTCAGGGTGCCGTTGGCCACGTGGCCGCGCTCGATGACGACCTCGCGGATCGTCTTGCGCTCGGCCAGGGCCTGCTTGGCGATCTTCGCGGCCTCCTCGTAGCCGACGTACCTGTTCAGCGGGGTGACGATCGACGGGGACGATTCGGCGTACTCGCGCAGGCGCTCGACGTTCGCCGTGATGCCGGAGACGCAGCGGTCGGCGAGCAGCCGCGACACGTTCGCCAGCAGCTTGATCGATTCCAGGATGTTGCGTGCGATGACCGGGAGCTGCACGTTCAGCTCGAAGGTGCCGGACGCGCCGGCGAACGTGATCGCCGCGTCGTTGCCGATCACCTGGGCCGCGACCATGGCCGTGGCCTCGGGGATCACCGGGTTGACCTTGCCGGGCATGATCGACGAGCCGGGCTGCAGGTCGGGCAGGTTGATCTCGCCCAGCCCCGCGCGCGGGCCCGAGCCCATCCAGCGGAGGTCGTTGGCGATCTTGGTGAGCGAGACGGCCACCACCTTGAGCTGTCCCGACAGCTCGACGATCGAGTCCTGCGCACCCTGGGCCTCGAAGTGGTCGCCGGCCTCGACGAACGCGATGCCGGTCGCCTCGCGGAGCTTGGCGATGGCCTCGTGGGCGAAGCCGGGCGGGGTGTTGATGCCGGTGCCCACGGCGGTGCCGCCCAGGGGCAGCTCAAGCACGTGCTCGAGGGCCGCGGAGACGCGTACGACGCCGTGCTCGATCTGGGTGGCGTACCCACCGAACTCCTGGCCGAGCGTCACCGGGGTCGCGTCCATCAAGTGGGTACGCCCCGACTTCACCACCCCGTCGAACTCGATCGCCTTCTCCCGCAGCGCCGCCGCCAGGTGCTGGAGCGAGGGCAGCAGGTGGAACGTCACCTCGGTCGCCGCCGCCACGTGGATCGAGGTCGGGAAGACGTCGTTGGACGACTGGGAGGCGTTCACGTGGTCGTTCGGGTGCACGGGACGGCCGAGGCGCTCTTCCGCCAGCGTCGCGATCACCTCGTTGGCGTTCATGTTGGACGAGGTGCCCGAGCCGGTCTGGAAGACGTCAATTGGGAAGTGGGCGTCGTGCTCGTTCTCGGCCACGTCGGCCGCGGCCTGGGCGATGGCCTCGGCCATGTCCTTGTCGATCACGCCCAGCTCGCCGTTCACCTCGGCGGCCACCGCTTTGATCAGGCCGAGCGCGGCGATGTGGGACGGCTCGAGAGGGCGTCCCGAGACCGGGAAGTTCTCCACTGCCCGCTGGGTCTGCGCGCGCCACTTGGCGCCTGAGGGCACGCGTACCTCGCCCATCGAGTCATGTTCGATTCTGAACTCGCTCATGACTTCCAGTCTTACCCACGGCCGCGCGCTCCCCGCGTGGCGGGTGGTCAGCTCGAGAACAGGGCCACGATGAGGACGGCGATCACCACGGCCGCGACGGCGGCCACCGTCATGAGCACCAGCATGCCGTTACGGTTGCCTGTGGGCTTCTGCTCCGGGTTGCCCGCGATCGCGAACAGGTCCGTACCCAGGCCCTTCCCCTGCCGCGGGACCTGCTGCGGGCCTTGCTGGGGCCCCTGCTGCGGCATCACCGGCTGCTGGGGGACGGGCTGGGGCTTGCCCGTCGGTGGATACACCTGCTGGCCGGGCGGCTGCGGGAGCTGGATGCGCTGGGTGGCGACGGCGCCCTCGTCACCCGGCTGCTGCGGCGGCTGAGGCCGCTCGAGAGCCGGGGGGAACGGCCCTTTGGGCCGCGCGATGCTGACCGTCCGCTCCGGGTCGTACCCCGCCTCAGGGGACGAGGTGCCCTGGGTGCCGGCGGCACCGGCCTGCGGCGGGTAAGCGGGCGGGGTGACCCGCGGCACGGTGGGCGCATTGGGGCCACTCGGCCCGTGCGGCCCTGACGCGGGCCCCGGAACCGGCCGCCGCCCCTGTCCGCCAGGCCCCTGCCTGCCGGGCTCTTGCATGCCAGGCGCGCCGGGTACGGGTCCACCTGGGCCCCCAGGCACCGGACCGCCCGGCACGGGGCCGCCCGGCACGGGACCGCCCGGCACGGGACCGCCCGGCACGGGGCCGCCAGGGCCGGGGCCGCCGGGTCGCGCAGGAACGGGACGGCCGGGAGCACCAACCGGTCCTCCGGGCCCTCCGGGCATCGGGCCGCCCGGTCCGGCGGGAGGCTGGCCCTGACCCCAGGGTCCTCCGGGACCGCCTTGTCCGGCGGGTGCGGGAGGCTGGGGGACGGCGTTCCTGGGGACGGCGAACGGATCGGGCATAGCGGCCTCCTGCGCCATAAGAGCCTCGGCCGTGAGCACCGGCATCTCGCTCGTGGGGGTGTCGGCGACCATGCGCAGCAGGGTCTCCGCCTTGGCAGCGCCGAGCCGCTGCCGGTAGTCCTTGTTCAGCAGCCCGTTCAGCACCGGCCGCAGCTGCCCTGCCTGCGTCGGCGGGTCGGCGCTCTCGCTGAGCAGCGCCGCCAGCGTCTCCGCGATCGTGGCCCGCTCGTACGCGGGCCGCCCCTCGACGGCGAAGTACAGAGTCGCTCCGAGTGACCAGATGTCGGACTCGGGGCCGGTGTACTCGCCCCTGGCGCGTTCCGGCGCCGTGTAGCCGGGCGAGCCGATCACCATGCCGGTCTTCGTCAGCCGCGAGTCGCCCTCCGCCTTGGCGATGCCGAAGTCGGTCAGCACCACGCGCCCGCTCTCGGTGATGAGCACGTTGCCCGGCTTGACGTCGCGATGGGTGATGCCCTGGGCGTGCGCGGTACGCAGCGCCCCCAGCAGATCCACGCCGATCTCGGCCACCAGCCGCGGCGGCAGCGGCCCCTCCTCCTCGATCACCTGCTCCAGCGAGCGGGCTTCGATGAGCTCCATAATGATCCACGGGCTGTCGTTCTGGATCAGCACGTCGTGGATGGCGGCGACGGACGGGTGGTTGATGCGTGAGGCGATGCGCCCTTCACGGACCATGCGTTCGCGCAGCTCGGCCCGCTGTTCCTCAGTGAGGCCGGGGTCCTGGCGGATTTCCTTGACCGCCACCTCGCGCCCGAGAGCGCGGTCGCGTGCGCGCCACACGGTGCCCATGGTCCCCCGGCCGAGCGGGGCTATGAGCTCGTAGCGCTCCGCGAGCAGGCGTGTCTGCTGTTCCGGCATGAGAAGAAGATATCGATTCTCGCTTGGGAAGTGCTTTAACCTCGCTTGCGAAGTTCTCTTGGCCAGAACCGCCGAGGAAGACACAACTTTATCACCGCCGCTTTGAAACGGGCATATGCGGACGGTGCCGGCCCCGCTTCAACGCGTTTCCTGTGCACCCCCTCGCCGGGCTTGCGTTCTTGCCGTGGCGCCGGGACCGACAGCGCTGTCGCGGTGACATCCGCCCTGTGCAGCCCGCGATGCGCGGGCCTGCGTGTGAAAGACGGCGGCGTGATGGTGGACGGACCCATGCGTATGGACTTGCGCGGTGCCAGGGGCTCCTCGGCCGAACCTCCCGCGGCCACTCTGGCCAGCATGAGCGAGGCCCGTACGGAGTCGAGCCTGGTCTGCGGGTCGATCCTGAGCAGCGCGTCAAGCACGGGGGCCAGCGGCCCCGCCTTGGTCATCGGGATCGGCTCGCCGCTGGTGAGCGCCGCGAGCGCGGCGGCGGCCGTACGGCGACCGTGCAGGCCCCGGCCCTCGACGGCGGTGTAGAGGGTCGCGCCGAGCGACCACAGATCGCCCGCGGGGCTGGCCTTCGAGCCGAGCACCCGCTCTGGAGCGATGTATCCCGCGGACCCCAGGACGATGCCCGCCTGGGTGATGGAAACGTCACCTTCGAGCGCGGCCAGTCCGAAGTCGGTGAGCACTGCGCGGTCCTCGGTCACCAGCACGTTGCTCGGCTTGACGTCGCGGTGCAGGATCCCCTTGGCGTGGACGGCGCGTAGCGCGCCGAGGATCTGCCGGCCGATCTCGGCAGCCCTGCGCGGGTGGAGCGGTCCCTCCTCCTGGATGAGCTGCTCCAGGGACTTGGCCCGGAGCAGCTCCATCACGATCCACGGCCGGTCGTCCTCGGTGACCACGTCGAAGACGGTGATGACCGACGGGTGCGCGACCATCGCGGTCGCCCTGCCCTCGCGCTCGGTCCGCGCGCACAGCTCGGCACGCAGCTCCTCGTCGAGCACGGTCGGCAGCCGCACCTCCTTGACCGCCACATCACGGTCGAGCAGCTCGTCATGCGCCCGCCAAACGGTGCCCATGCCGCCGCGTCCAACCGGCTCCATAAGCCGGTAGCGCGCGGCGAGTAGGTAACCAGAGGGCGCACGCATGCCTGGCAGCTTACCTATTTGTGTAAACCGACCAGTAGAGGCGCGGCCGATAAATTGTTGCGAACTTAAGTCAACCCGCCTGACTCGTCACGTCAGCAAACCTCGTGGCCACATCGGCCCAGTTCACGAGGCCCCACAGTTTGTCGACGTAGTCCGGGCGCACGTTTCGATACTGAAGGTAGTACGCGTGCTCCCAGGCGTCGAACACTAGCAGCGGAGTGGTGTTCATGCCCACGTTGCCGTGATGGTCGTAGACCTGCTCGACGACGAGCCTGCGGCTCAGCGGCTCCCAGGCCAGCACGCCCCAGCCGGAGCCCTGCACCGTCGAGGTGGCGGTGGTGAGCTGCTTCTGGAACGCCTCGAACGTGCCGAAGTGCTCGTCGATGGCGTCCCTGAGCGGCCCGTCCGGGCGGTCGCCACCGTCCGGCGACAGGTTCTCCCAGAAGATCGAGTGCAGTACGTGCCCGGACAGGTTGAACGCGAACGTCTTCTCCAGGCCCACCAGGTTCGAGAACTCGCCCTTGTCGCGAGCCTCCGCCAGGCGCTCCAGCGTGTCGTTGGCGCCCTTGACGTAGGCCGCGTGGTGCTTGGCGTGGTGCAGTTCCAGGATCTCGCCGGTGATGGCCGGCTCGAGCGAGGCGTAGTCGTAGGGCATGTCGGGAAGGGTGTAATCCCCCATAGGTCCTCCTTGTCTCCGGCAGGACACTATTGCAAGTTATTTGCAACTGCATCAGACTTGCGACCTAGGTCTTCCCTTGGCAATGTTGCGGGGGTCAGATTGGTCCCGCCGCGCGGGCGGCCTTACCCGCCGCCCGCGCAGGCTTCCCCGCCAAACTTTCCTGGGCACGTTTGCGCAGCTCGCCGGGCAGATGTGTCGTTCAGCACACATGCGCCGCGGATAAATGTGCATGATGCCTGGTAGGGGTCTTTCAGGGGTACGGCAGGCTGACTGTCAGGAACTTCAGGGAGGCTGTCAGCCACTTGTAAGGGTGCCGAAAGGGGGGCGGGGCATGGTACAGCCAAGAGAGAGGGCGTTCTCCCAAAGACCCGGAAACTGTCGGCCTCGAGGGACAGACTGAGGGTGTACGCCGAGGTCCACTACTAACGCCAGGCTATTGAGGGACGTGATGAAGATGCGCCAGACCCAGGTTCGCCGCCGGCCAAAGCAGTCGACCAGAGCCACGCTGGACCTTCGCACGCCATCGGGGCGCCCGTTGCCCTTTTGAAAGCCAGGAATCAGGAGCGCAATCTGAGAGGTGCGCGATGTGCTGTCACTACCCCGTTTGCCCCAGTGCCGACTCGCCCGACCGTGAGGCGTCGCACGTCATCGCGGCCCACCCTGACCAGGGCTGGAGCCTGCTCTGCAACGGCGTCGTGCTGTTCGACGACACCGGTCTGCTGCTGCCCGACGGCACCGTCGTGGCGCCGCACCGGGCCCCGGTGGCCGCCTGAGCCGCGTGGCCGCCCGCCGCATGAGCCGCCGTAGCCCGCCACCGCCGCCACCGGCACGCGCGTCGGCGGCCCGTCACGGCGGGGCGGTGCGCTCGACTCAGCCGCGGCGGCCGATGCTCAGCACCGGGCCGGTGCGGTCGGTGAAGAAGTCGTCACCCTTGTCGTCCACCACGATGAACGCGGGGAAGTCCACCACCTCGATCTTCCACACCGCCTCCATCCCCAGCTCCGGATACTCCAGCACCTCGACCTTCTTGATGCAGTCCTGCGCCAGCCGCGCCGCGGGGCCGCCGATGGACCCCAGGTAGAACCCGCCGTGCTTCTGGCAGGCCTCGGTGACCTGCTTGGACCGGTTGCCCTTGGCCAGCATGACCATCGAGCCGCCCGCCGCCTGGAAGCGCCCCACGTACGAGTCCATCCGCCCGGCGGTCGTCGGCCCGAACGAGCCGGAGGCGTACCCGGCGGGGGTCTTGGCCGGTCCCGCGTAGTAGACCGCGTGGTCCTTCAGGTACTGGGGCATCTCGCCACCGTTGTCCAGCAGTTCGGCGATCTTGGCGTGGGCGATGTCGCGCGCGACCACGAGGGGGCCGGTGAGGGAGAGGCGGGTCTTAACGGGATATTTCGTCAGCTCGGCGAGGATCTCGGACATGGGGCGGTTGAGGTCCACCTGGACGACGTCGTCCGAGAGGTGCTCGTCGGTGGTCTCCGGGAGGAAGCGGGCGGGGTCGGTTTCCAGCTTCTCCAGGAAGACGCCCTCAGGCGTGATCTTGGCCAGCGCCTGGCGGTCGGCCGAGCAGGAGACAGCGATGGCCACCGGGCAGGACGCCCCGTGCCTGGGCAGGCGGATGACGCGTACGTCGTGGCAGAAGTACTTGCCCCCGAACTGCGCCCCGATCCCCAGCTTCTGCGTCAGCTCGAAGACCTTGGCCTCCATCTCCAGGTCGCGGAACCCGTGCCCCGACGCCGACCCCTCCGTGGGGATCGAGTCGAGGTAGCGGGCGCTGGCGTACTTGGCGGTCTTCAGCGCGAACTCGGCGGAGGTGCCGCCCACGACGACGGCCAGGTGGTACGGCGGGCAGGCCGCGGTGCCCAGCGAGCGGATCTTCTCCTCCAGGAAGGCCATCATGCGCTTCTCGTTCAGCACGGCCTTGGTCTCCTGGTACAGGAACGACTTGTTGGCCGAGCCGCCGCCCTTGGCCATGAACAGCAGTTTGTACTCGTCCGGATGGCCGTGCGGGTCCTCGGCGTACAGCTCGATCTGGGCGGGCAGGTTGCTGCCGGTGTTCTTCTCCTCCCACATGGTCAGCGGGGCCATCTGCGAGTAACGCAGATTGAGCTTGGTGTACGCGTCGTACACGCCCCGCGCGATGTGCTCGGCGTCGAGCCCGTCGGTCAGCACGTGGCGCCCGCGCTTGCCCATGACGATCGCGGTGCCGGTGTCCTGGCACATGGGCAGCACGCCGCCGGCGGAGATGGAGGCGTTCTTGAGCAGGTCGAGCGCCACGAACCGGTCGTTGCCGCTGGACTCGGGGTCATCGACGATCTTCCTGAGCTGCGCCAGGTGCGAGGCCCGCAGGAAGTGGGAGATGTCATGGATGGCCGTCTCGGTCAGCAGCCGCAGCGCCTCCGGCTCGACCTCGAGGAACGTACGCCCGGCCGCCTCGACCTTCCGCACCCCCTCCGATGTGATCAGCCGATACTCGGTCTCATCGGCTCCCAGCGGCAGCAGGTCGGTGTAGTCGAAGTCGCCCATGTCCATCCTTTCGGTCCCCCAAGAGATTACGCGCCTCCCGGTGCCGGTACTTCAGAGACCGTTCGTGACCGTTCCGCGGTCAGGCCCACGAGGATGCCCGCGATCACGAGCCCCGCGCCCAGCAGGTCGTACGCGGACGGCGTGGCCACCCCCAGCACCATCCCCGTCACGATGGCGCCTACCGGGATGAGCCCCGCGAACAGCCCGGCCCGGCCGGGGCCCAGCTTGGGCAGCGAGCTGTACCAGAGGAAGAACGCCACCACCGTCACCACGACCGCCAGGTACGCGAACCCGAGCACCTCCGCCGCCGTCGGCGGCCTGAACATCCCGGCCGCTCCCTCGTCCGCCAGTCCGACCGCGGCCAGCAGGGGCACGGCCAGCGCCGTCGAGTAGGCCGACACCCTGATCGCCCCCAGCTTCGGCAGCAGCGGGATGGCCAGCATGGAGAAGCTCACCTCGCCCACGAGTGCGCCCAGCGCCCACAGCAGGCCGGGCAGGTTGCCGCTGCCGAGTCCGGTGGCCAGCGTCGCCCCGGCCACCACCACGCAGGCCCCGGCCAGCAGCCGGGGCGCCGGGCGACCGCCGGCCAGCGCGAGGGCCAGCGGCACGGTGCCGAGCACGGTCCCGACCAGATTGGGCCCGGCGGCGCGGGTCGACTCGACCACGCAGACGTTGAATATCACCAGGCCGAGCATGGTGAGCCCGCCCAGGCAGAGGGCCTCGCGCAGCGTGAGCCGGACGAACCGCAGGCCGAGCGCTCGCGTGATGAGAAGCAGGACGATCGAAGCCGCGAGATACCGAACCGCCTGTCCGCCGTACAGGGGATAGCCGTCCACGAGTCCGGACACTCCGGCCAGCGTCCCGACGAGGAACATGGCCGAGGCGGCCCCAACGATGCCGTTTCTCATGCGAAGGATGCTAGGGAGACAATGGTTCCCACAAACAGTCCAATGTCCCGCCAAAAGACAGGACCAATATGGCTGACCTCCATATCCAGATAAATCGTGATAAGGGAGGGATTGCCGGGCAGATCGCCTCCGAGCTGCGTGAGTCCATCAGGGGTGGCCGGCTGACTCCGGGCACCCGCCTTCCCGCGACCCGCGACCTGGCCACCGACCTCCAGGTCTCCAGGGGTGTGGTGGTGGAGGCGTACGAGCAGCTCGTCGCCGAAGGCTTCCTGGTCTCCAGGGTGGGCGTCGGCACCCAGGTCACCCCCAAGGCCCCCGCCAGGCCCGCCGCCCGCCAGAAGGTGGCGCCCCGCCCCACACCGGCGCGTCCGAACGCCCCCGTGTGCGCGCCGTTCTACGGGCATCGCCCCACGTCTCCCGACCTCAGCCACTTCCCCCGCGAGCGCTGGCTCGCCGCCGTCAGGCACGTCCTGACCACGGTCCCCTCGGAAGCCCTCGACTATGGTGACCCCGGCGGGGTGCCCGAACTGCGCGAAGAGCTGGCCGGCTACCTCAGGCGGGTCAGGGCGGCGGACGTGCGCCCGGAGAACCTCATCATCGTGGGCGGCGTGGCCCAGGGCCTGAGCCTGGTCCTGCACGTGCTGAGCCGGCAGCGCCCGCTCCGGCTGGCCGTCGAGGACCCGACGAGCCACCGCCAGGTGCCGCTGCTCAGGCGGGCGGGCGCGCACCTCGTGCCGGTTCCCGTGGACGAGGAGGGCCTGGACGTGCGGAGGCTGAGCGGCGACGCCGTCCTGGTCACGCCGGCGCACCAGTACCCGACCGGCGTGGTCCTCTCGCCGCCGCGCCGGGCCGCCCTGATGGAGTGGGCGTACGCGGGCAACCGGGCGATCCTGGAGGACGACTACGACGCCGAGTTCCGCTTCGACCGTGACCCCGTCGGCTGCCTCCAGGGTCTGGCCCCCGACCGGGTGATCCTCTCGGGCAGTGTGAGCAAGGCGATGGCGCCGGGTCTGCGCCTGGGCTGGGTGGCGGCGCCCCCCGACCTGGCCGAGGCGGTACGCCGGGCGCGAGGCGAGCTGGACCTGGGCTCGCCGGTCATCGAGCAGTACGCGCTGGCGCACTTCCTGCGCACCGGCGGCTACGACAAGCACCTGCGCAGGATGCGCCGGGAGTACCGCCGCCGCAGGGACGCCCTGGTCAGGGCGCTGGCCGAGGAGCTGCCCGAGATCCGGGTCAAGGGCATCGACGCGGGCCTGCACGTCTACCTGGAGCTGCCGGACGGCTGGGACGAGCTCAGGACCACGCGCGCCGCGCAGGAGCTCGGCCTGTCCACCGAGCCCGTGGCGCCGATGCGCGACTCGCCGGGGTCCGCGGCCGTGGTGGTGGGTTTCGCCCGGTTGCCCGCGCACAAGGCATTTGAGGCCGTACGAGGCTTAAAGGTCAGCATGTCAGGACAAAACGTTGACTGAGGGAGAAGACCTCGCTTAGAAAGAAAGCCTGATGCCGATTGGAGGCGCCATGCGTGTGGGACTGCTGGGTCTGGGCAGGATCGGAGCATTTCACGCCGCGACCCTGGCCGCGCATCCGCTGGTGGACGAGCTGATCGTGGCCGATCCCGTACGTACGTCGCCGTACGGCAGGCCGGGGGACCCCTTCGAGTCGGACGCCGTGGTCATCGCGACCCCGACCGGCACCCACGCCGAGCTCATCATCAGGGCCTGCGAGCAAGGCATACCCGTCTTCTGCGAGAAGCCGGTCGCGAGCACGGTGGCCGAGACCGTCAAGGTGCTGGAGGCGAGTGCGGGCAACCGGGTGCAGATCGGATTCCAGCGCAGGTTCGACCCCGGGTACGCGGCGGCGGCGCACGCGCTGCGCGGCGGGGAACTGGGGGAGTTGCACCGCGTTCACCTGATCACCGCGGATCCCGCGCCACCGCCCGCCGAGTACATCGCGACCTCAGGCGGCATCTTCCGCGACTGCCACATCCACGACTTCGACATCCTGCGCTGGGTGACGGGCCGCGAGGTGGTCTCGGTGTACGCGAAGGGGGCGAACCGCGGGGCGTCGTTCTTCGCCGAGGCGGGCGACGTCGACAACAGCGCCGCGCTGCTCACCCTGGACGACGGCACGCTGGCCACCCTGCAGGGCTCGCGCTACAACGGCGGCGGCTACGACGTCCGCATGGAGCTGGCCGGCACCAAGCGCACCCAGGCCGTCGGCCTCGGCCCGCGCGCCCCCCTTTTCACGACCGAGGACCTGCCGCGTCCTGAGAAGGCGTGGCCGGACTTCGTCACCCGCTTCGAGACCGCCTACCGCAGCGAGATCGACGGCTTCCTGACCAGCGACAAGAGCCTCTGCACGATCGAGGACGCGCTGGAGGCCCTGTACGTGGCCGAGGCCGCCGATCTGTCACTGCGCGAACGCCGCACCGTCGAGGTGGCGGAGGTACGGCGGTAAAGCCACACAGGAGCAGCACGGCGACGCATCGCCGGGCCCGGGTCACGTGGCCCAGCGTGTGGCGAAGGAGACCTCGACCGGGCGTCAGGCGGTGGAGGGGGCGGAGGTTTGGCGCTTGGGCTCGAAGCCTGGGGCGAGGACGATGATGACGGAGGCCAGCACCAGGGGCGCGGCGAACGCCAGCCGCATGTCCGCGGCGTTCGCGATGCCGCCCACCAGGGCCGCGCCCACGATGAAGCCGACGTAGTTGAAGAGGTTCACCCGGGCGATGGCCACCCCGGTCCCGGCCGGGTCGAGCTTGCCCGCCGCCGAGAACGACTGCGGTGCCACCACCGACAGTCCGATCCCGGTCAGTCCGAAGGCGACGATGCCGAGCGGCTGGTTCGGGGCTAGAACGACGCCGAGGAAGCCCAGGGTGGCGATCACGCCGCCGATCCTGACGATGGCGGCGGGGCCGTACCGCCTGACCGCCAGGTCGCCGCCGAGCCGGACGGCCAGCGTGGTCGCCTGGTACGCGACGTACGCCAGCGGGATCACCTGCGCACTCGCTTGGAGCACGTTCTTCATGAACACGGTGTTGAAGTTGGACACCGCGGCGTCGCCGACGTACAGGAAGGCCATGGCCAGGCAGAGCGGGATGATCGGCCGCCACGGGAACCTGCCGGCGGCGGCGCCGGCGGGGGCGTCCTCGACCTTCTCCTCCTCGGGCGTGCACAGGTGGCGCCCGGAAAGGAGAGAGCCCGCCACCGCGAACACCATCGGGATGGACATGATCAACGGGAGCGGGAGATCGGCGGCCGCCGACGCCCATGCCGCCCCGAGCATGCTGAACACGCTCCACACGCTGTGGAACCCGTTCAGCACCTGCACGCCGTACCTGCGCTCGACCGCCACGCCCTGCATGTTCATGCCCGCGTCCACCGCGCCCACCCCCAGCCCGAACAGCAGCAGCACGGGCAGCAGCAGCGGCACGCTCGGCGCGAGGCCGACGAGCACCACGGCGGCCGCGACCACGGGCTGGGCGATGCGGAGGAGCAGCTTGCTGCCGAACCGGGCGGCGAACGTGCCCGCCGCCACGCTGCCGACCCCCGCGAACACGGGCACGATCAGCAGCAGGAGCGTCAGGGTTCCCTCGTCGAGGCCGTGCTTGGCCTGCAGGTTCGCGACCTGGATGAGCAGCGAGGCGAATGACAGGCCCTGTACGGCGTAGACGACGTACGTGGCGCGGCGGGCCTGGCGATCACGCAAGGACGGCACTATGGCCTCCTGATCGGGGGGAAATCAAACGTGAGCCGGGGTCAGGTTAGCGGCCCGCCACTCCGTTCCGCCACCCCGGCAACCGCGGCCTCGCCGAGCTGATCGGGCTCCTCCGTCGTGCCCAGCCGCCTGGCCGCCCACACGCCGAGCGCGAGGAGGGCGGCCACCTCCGTGACGGCCAGGCCACGCTCCACGAGCCCGAGCGGCATGACGCGCCACCACGGCATCCCATCGCGCGCCCCGATCAGCATGACCGCGGCGATGCCCACGACCCACAGCACCGAGCAGATCCCGAGCCCGAAGGCCACCAGCGTGGCCCTCGACCGCTCCCGGTGCCGCCAGGGCCTGGCGATGATCACGGCGGCCAGCGGCAGGCTGAGGAAGGCGATGAAGCTGCCCATCCGGTGGATGCTCCCGTGCAGGCTCGGCCCCACCGACCAGTCGTTCTTCTCGAACCACGCCGTCATGAACAGCCCGACGCTCCACCCCATGAGCGCGATGGTGCCGAAGATCCCGGCCAGCCTCTTGCGTGCCAGCGACACCCCGATGGCCGCCGATCCGGCCGCGAGCAGGCCCACCGCCAACCCGAAGATCCACCCGTCGGGGCCGAGGCCGTGCTCGCTGATGGTCCGCTTGAGCGGGTTCATCTCGTCGATGCTGGCCAGCTCGAGGACCACGATCATCGCTATGCCCGCGCCTGCCGCGCCGAGACCCCATCGCGCCGGTTGATGCACGCACACACCTCCCTTTTCCGAGATCAACGGAGAGGAGCGTGCGGAGATTCCTCTCAGGCGAGCGTACGCCGGATGAGGTCGTCGCTGAGGTCGCGCAGCCGCTTCCTCGCCTCCAGGTCGTACGCCTGGGCGTTCGCCCGGCTCTCCCGGTCCTGGTCGAAGTAGCGCCCCGTCACCCCGTCGAGCCCGTCGATCAGCCGGAGCGTGGCCGCCGCGCCCTGGCCGACGCTGCTGATCGGCGGCACCAGCGCCTCGCGCACCATCGAGGTGTTCATGAACGTCGCCGGATGCAGCGCGTTGACCGTCACGCCCTTGCCCGACAGCTCCTCCGCCAGGTCGAACGTGAACATGATCTGCGCCAGCTTGCTCTGCGCGTAGGCACGCATCCGGCCGTACCCCTTGGTCAGCATCGGGTCGTCGAAGTCGATGGCCTGCTGCCCCACGGAGGCCACGTTCACCACCCGTGCTGGCGCCGAGGACACCAGCAGCGGCGCCAGCCGCCGCGTCAGGTGGTATCCGGCCAGGTAGTTGACCGCGAGACGGAGCTCGATGCCGTCGGCGCTCTCCGCGCGGCCGGAGAACGGCTTGCCGCCCCCGACCCCGGCGTTGTTGACCAGGACGTCGAGCCGGTCGAACCGGTCGAGCACCTCCGCCGCCATCCGCTCGACCTGTCGCAGCTCGGCCAGGTCGGCCACGATGCCCTCGGTCCGGCCGCCCGCCCGCTCTCGCACACGGTCGACCCGCTCGGGGTCGCGGCCGTGCACGATCACGAGGTCGCCCGCCGCCACGAGCCTGCGGGCCAGCTCCCTGCCGAGGCCGTCGGTGGCCCCGGTGATCAGGATCGTCCTCATGCCTTGAGCTTCCCTCCTCCGTCCACGGTCAGCACGGTCCCGGTCACGAACGAGTTGCGTACCACGTACTCGATCGAGGTGGCCACGTCCTCGGGCGTGCCGACGCGCCCGACCGGCAGGCTCGCGGCGGTGCCCTCCAGGAACGCGGCCCGCGCCTCGTCCCCCAGCCCCGACCACCAGTCGGTGTCGATCACGCCGGGGGAGACCGCGTTCACCCTGATGGGCGCCAGCTCGACCGCCAGGCTGGGAACCGCGGCCTCGATCGCCCCGTTCACGGCCGCCAGAAGGGACGCGCCGGGGAAGGCCGCGCCGGCCGACGCCGCCGTCACGAAGGTGATCGAACCCCCGGGGCTCAGCGCGCCCAGCGCGGCCTGCGCGGTCAGGAACTGCGGGACCAGCTTGTTCTGCACCGCGCCGGTCAGCGTCTCGCTGGTCAGCGAGCTCAGCGGCCCCGCGCCGCCACGGCCCGTGACGGTGATGATCACATGATCGACGCTGCCGAGCCTCTCGAACAGCGCCCGCATCGCGCCGGTGTCCCGGGCGTCGAGGACCTCGCCGCTCGCCTGGTCGCCGAGCTGCTTCAACGCCGCCTGCAGTCGCTCTTCCGAGCGGCCCGTGACGAACACCTCCGCGCCACCCGCGGCCAGCCGGGCCGCCGTCGCCAGGCCGATGCCGGACGTGCCGCCGACGATCACTACTCGCATCTCTGGATCCCTTTCAATTCGAGACATCCTGCCTCGAATATAAACGAGGCATGGTGTCTTGTAAAGTGAGCGCCATGGTTGGCAGACCACGCAGCGAAGTGGCCAGGAAGGCGATCCTCAGGGCGGCGCTCGACCTGTGCGCCCGCGACGGATACCAGAACGTCACGATGAAGGGCATCGCCCAGGCGGCCGGCAGCGGCAGGCAGACCGTTTACCGCTGGTGGCAGACCAAGGCGCAGGTCCTGCTCGAGGGCCTGACGGACGTCCTGGCCGAGGAGGTCCCGGCGTTGCCGGACACAGGGGACGCGCGGGCCGATCTCGTGACGTTCCTGGAGCAGACGTTCGCGCTGGCGCAGGGGGTCGCGGGGCAGGTGGTCGTGGGGCTGATGGCGGACGCTCAGGCAGATCCCGGGCTGGCCGGCGAGCTGCGGGCGAAGATCATCGCTCCGCGCCGCGCCGCCCTGCGCTCGGTGCTGGAGCGTGGCGCCGTACCGGATGACGTGGACCTGGACCTGGCCGTCGATCTCGTGTTCGGCGTGATGTGGTACCGGCTGCTCAATCGCCACGCCGAGGTGAACTCGGAGTTGGCGGAGGAGATTGCCGGACTTCTGGCGCGAATCCGCTGATGCGGGTCCGTTCGGCGCGAGCGATTATCGCGGGCGCCGGTTATCGTCGGATTGTGAACGAACGCGCGGGATCGTGGCTGCCGAAGCTGCAGGAAGTCGGAGAGCGGCTGGCCGAGGAGTTTGTGGCGGCCCGGCGACCGCAGGCGGCGAACGACGTGCCGCCACCCCATGAGCTCCGCGCGTCCGACGCCGACCGTGAGCGCATCGCCCAGGTGCTCCAGGACGCGCACGCCGACGGCCGGCTCACCCTCGACGAGCTGGAGGAGCGGCTGGGGGTGCTCTACTCCGCGCGCACGCTCGGCCAGCTGGCCGAGCTCACCACCGACCTGCTGCCCGCCGACCAGCAGCCGCTCAACCTGGACGGCCGCCCCGTGTCGGCCATCTTCAAGCAGGAGCAGCGCGGCGGGCGCTGGGTCGTGCCGGCCGAGCTGGACGTGACAGCCATGTTCGGCACCACCAAGCTGGACTTCCGCGACGCGATCCTGCAGAACCGGCAGGTCATCATCAACGCCACCCTCGTTTTCGGCGGGCTGGAGATCCAGGTGCCGGAAGGGCTCGAGGTGATCAGGGTCGCCAAGGGCAAGACGGTCCGCCTGACCAAGCAGCCGACCGACCCCGGCGCGCCCGTGGTCGAGGTGCGCACTACGAACTTCGTGGGCGATGTCAAGGTCAAGGAGCCCCCACGGCGCAAGCGCCGCCGCTGACGGCGCCTCGGCCGCGACTGCGTCGGGCCGGGCGGAGCGCGACGGCGCTGGTCGGCGCGCCCAGCCCCATCCGTACATGGAGGTGGTCGCTGATTCGCGGTGGGTGCGCTCAGCCCGTGGTGTCGAAGTTGATCGCGCTGTATGCCCGCAGTTTCCAGAGCTGGTGCTCGCTCTCGATCTTGCGGATCGTTCCCGACCGGCCGCGCATCACCAGCGACTCGGTCACCGCCGAGCCCGCGCGGAACCGTACGCCCTGCATGAGCTCGCCGTGCGTGATGCCGGTCGCCGCGAAGAACACGTCGTCGGACCTGACCAGGTCGTTCGTGGTGAGCACCTGGTTGAGGTCGTGCCCGGCGTCCAGGGCCTTGCGGCGCTCGGCGTCGTCGCGCGGCCAGAGCTTGCCCTGGATCACGCCGCCCAGGCACTTGAGTGCGCACGCGGCCACGATGCCCTCCGGCGTGCCGCCGATGCCCAGCATCAGGTCGATGCCGGTGCCCGTACGGGCCGCCATGATCGCGCCGGCCACGTCGCCATCGGTGATGAACTTGATCCGCGCGCCCGTCTCCCTGATCTCCTTGACCAGCCGCTCGTGCCTGGGCCGGTCGAGCACGACCACTGTCACGTCGTAGGGCGAGCAGTGCTTGGCCCTGGCTACCGCGTTGATGTTCGCGGAGACGGGGGCCTCGATGTCGACCACGTCGGCGGCCTCAGGGCCGGTGACCAGCTTCTCCATGTAGAACACGGCCGACGGGTCGTACATCGAGCCGCGCTCGCTCACCGCGATCACCGACACCGCGTCCGGCATGCCCAACGCGGTCAGCCTGGTGCCGTCGATGGGGTCCACGGCCACGTCACAGTCGGGGCCGCTGCCGTCGCCCACCTGCTCGCCGTTGAACAGCATGGGGGCATGGTCCTTCTCACCCTCGCCGATGACCACAACGCCGTTCATGGAGACCGTGTTGATCAGCTGTCGCATGGCGTTCACCGCGGCGCCGTCGGCGCCGTTCTTGTCGCCCCGGCCGACCCACCTGGCCGCCGCCATCGCGGCCGCCTCCGTGACCCGGACCAGTTCCAACGCCAGGTTGCGGTCAGGGGCATGCTCACCCGTGGCGAGCGCGGGCGGTACGGATGTCTGATCGGACATGATGAGCAGCCTCCTCGTGGGGAATCTACGTCGATCGTAGTTGCCCCTCTATTCCCGCCCAGAGGCGGATAATCTGCCCAGACTCGGGCGGATTAGTAACGCGGGACGGCCTCGGTAAGCTTCGACTGGATTGCCCTGTCATAACGGGGAACGGATTTTGCGCCATACCGTGTGCACGTGAAGGATCTTGCCTCCACCATGGAGCATGGCGCCCCGCCATGGAGGAGACCTGAATGAGCGATGTGGAGAACATGGCCGTCCAGCCGCGCATATCCGAGCGCGGCGCGGCCACGCGTAGCTCGCTTCTCGCCGCCGCGAGGGAAGTCTTCGCCTCCAAGGGGTTCGCCGAAGCGGGCGTGACCGACGTGGTGGCCAGGGCCGACGCCAGCGTGGGCAGCCTGTACCACCACTTCTCCGGCAAGGCCGATCTCTACCTCACGCTGTTCGAGGAGTTCCAGGGCAGGCAGACGCAGCGGACGAAGCAGGCCGCCCGTGCGGCTCGCGCCGCCGGCGAGACCGACCCGATGCGCGTGTTCATCAGCGCCGCCCGTGCCTATCTCGAGGGTTGTCTGGAGGAGCGCGAGCTGGCCGACCTGTTCCTGCGCGGCGACGGGCCGCCCGGCTTCGACGTGGTCATGCGCGACAGGTTGCTTAAGTGGGCGCAGCTCAACGCGGCGCTGTTCGAGGACGAGGGCGCGCTGGTCGTGGTGGTCACGGGCGCCCTGGCCGCGGCTGTGTCCGAGGTGGTGCGTACGGGCGACCGCGCTCTGGCCGAGGAGGTGCTCGCCATCATCGGCCAGATCCGACCGGCCACTTCGGCGACCACCCCCACCAGCGGGTAACCTCGCCAACTGTGCGACGGTTCACCACAGGTTTCTACGGCTACGCGGTAGCGCTGTTCGTCTGCCTCGCGGCGGCCGGACTGTTCCTGCTCGTCACCCCGCAGAGCCGCGAGGAGCACATTCCGCGGCTCGACTACTCGATCACCGTCGCCAACTTCGGCCACTCGGTGCCGTACGGCGTGTGGGCCCCGCGGCAGGACCCGCAGGGCTGGGTACCCAACAGCAACAAGATCGCCAAGGGTGAGAACGGCGCGCAGGTCCTCTACCTCGGCTACGCCACCGCCAAGCGCCAGCACGCGATGTTCGTGCAGAGCGACGAGCAGCCGGCGGCCGGGTTCGCCGGCCGCATGGCCAGCTCCGACAAGGCCGTCGGCACGCAGCAGGTCGGCGGCGTGACGTGGGAGCAGCGCTTCCGCGAGGACAAGAAGCAGCGCTCGCTGGTCCGCGTCCTGCCCGAGGTGACCCTCGTGATCACCGGTACGGCCGACTGGCCGGAGCTGGCCGAGCTGGCATCCGTCCTGCAGCAGCGCCCCAAGGGCTGACCGCTCCGGCGCTTCACCTGCGCCTGCTCTGCGGATGTCGGCCGGCGCGTCTAGGGTGGTGCTCGTGGCAGCAGAAGAGAAGGCACCCTCATACGAGCAGGCGCGCGAGGAGCTGACCGACGTGGTGCGGCGGCTGGAGACCGGCGGGCTCACCCTGGAGCAGTCCATCGAGCTGTGGGAGCGCGGCGAGAAACTGGCGGCGGTCTGCGAGGAATGGCTGCAGGGGGCCAGGGTCAAGCTCGCCGCCGCCATGGCGCGCCGCTCCGAGCCCACAGCGGGCCACGCCGACGACGCGCCGTTCTGAGCGGTCCCGCCCCTCTTCACGAGCCTCGCCCTCCCGATGAATGCGCCCTTCTGACGACCCGCCCTTCCGGCGGCGCTCCGCCTTCTTGCGTTCTCATGACGGCGCTCGACGGCGGCTCATGCAGGGCCGGCGGTCACGCGGAGGTCAGGCAGCCGTGCGGTAGAGCGCCAGTACGGGGATGCGGCGACTTGTCTGGGCCTCGTAATCGCGGAACCCCGGCCACTGCTCCGCCATCCGCGCATAGAGCTGGTCTCGTTCCGTGCCCTCCACGACCACGGCCTTGATCTCGAACGTCTCCGTCCCCACCTCGGCCGTCGCCTCAGGCGTGGCGCGCAGGTTGTGATACCAGGAAGGGTGGTGGTCCCGGCCGGCGTTCGAGGCGATGACGATGTAGCGGTCGCCGTCGGCCAGGTACAACATCGGCGTGGTCGACGGCTTGCCGCTCTTGGCTCCCGTGGTCGTGAGCAGCACCAGGGGACGGCCCTCGAACATGCCGCCGACCCGCCCCTCGTTGGCGCGGAACTCGTCGATGGTCTGCTGGTTGAACTCGCTGGGCATTGCCGACTCCCGTCAGATCGGAGAACTCTCCGGTTCGGAGCTTAACCGGAGAGCTCTCCGGTTGCCAGCGATATGCTCCACCCGTGTGCGGACGTCGATTGCTGCCCGTCGTCGGGCAACCCCAGCCGGAGCGGGCCGACGCCGCGCGAAACCGGCAGAAGATCGTTGAGGTCGCGACCCGGATGATCGCCGAGCACGGCGCCGACGAGCTCTCACTCGACGAGGTGGCCAGGGGCGCAGGCGTCGGAGTCGGCACCGTCTACCGCCGCTTCGGCGACCGGGCCGGGCTCGTCTACGCGCTGATCGACGAGCGGGAGCGGCGCTTCCAGGCCGCCTTCCTGTCCGGGCCGCCGCCACTCGGCCCCGGCGCCCCCGCCGCCGAGCGGATCACGGCGTTCGTGTACGCGCTGGTCGACCGCATCATGGCGCAACAGGGACTCTTCATGCTGCTGGACAAGGGGGACAAGGCGCAGAGGTTCGGCGGGCCGTACCAGGTGCACCATGTCCACCTGGCCACCCTGATCGCCCAGGCCTGCCCGCGCGCCGACGCCACCTACCTGGCCGACGCCCTCCTCGCGCAGGCCAACGCCTGCCTGATCGCCTTCCAGCAGGAGGAGCGCGGCATGACCCCCGAGGAGATCAAGTCGAGGCTGGCGTGGCTGGCCGAGACCGTCATGCGCGGCCACGACGGGGCTGCTAGGTCATGAGGCAGAGCAGGTTGCCCTCAGAATCCCTGAACGCGGCCATGCGGATCTCCCTCCCCGGCGTGCCGAACGTGCCGTCGGCGGCGAAGACCAGGTGCGGCTCCTCCACGATCGCGACGCCGTGGGAGCGCAGCCGGGCCACGTCCCCCTCGAGGTCGCCGGCATGCTGGGCGACCTGCGCGAGTCCTCTCATGTGCCGAACGTAGACCCCGGATCGCTCAGGTGTCCTCGGATTGGCCGGTGTCCTCCGCGCGCACGGTCAGCCGGTCGTCGCTCAGGCGGATCGTCAGCAGGGAGCCGGGGGAGACGTCCTTGGCCAGGCGCACCACCTCGCCCGAGGGGTGCTGGACGATGGCGTAGCCGCGCTCCAGCGTGGCCGCCGGGGACAGCGCGATCAGGCGGGCACGCAGGTGGGTGAGGTCGTCGGAGGCCCGGTCGAGCGAGCCGGACAGCGAGCGCCTGGCCCGGTCGCGCAGCGACTCGACCTGCTCGGCATGGCGCTCCAGCTCGCGCACCGGGTCGGCCAGCGAGGGCCGCGAGCGCACCGATGTGAGCCAGGACATCTCCCGGTCGAGCCAGCCGCTCATCACTCTGCGGCCCCGGTCGCGGAGCTGGCGCACCAGCGTGAGCTGCTCGCCGACGTCGGGCACGACCTTCTTGGCGGCGTCTGTGGGAGTGGAGGCGCGCACGTCGGCCACCAGGTCGAGCAGCGGGCTGTCCTGCTCGTGGCCGATGGCGCTCACCACGGGGGTGCGGCAGGCGGCCACCGAGCGTACGAGCGTCTCGTCGGAGAACGGCAGGAGGTCCTCCAGCGAGCCGCCGCCGCGGGCGATGACGATCACGTCGACCGAGGAGTCGGCGTCGAGCTTGCGCAGCGCCTCGGTCACCTCGCCCACCGCGTATGGGCCCTGGACGGCCACCTCCTCGACCTTGAACCGCACGGCGGGCCAGCGCCTGCGGGAGTTTTCCAGCACGTCGCGTTCGGCCGCGGAGTCGCGGCCGCAGATGAGCCCGATTGTGCCTGGCAGGAACGGCAGCCGCCGCTTCCTGTCGGCGTTGAACAGCCCCTCGGTCGCCAGCAGCTGCCTGAGCCGCTCCAGCCTGGCCAGCAGCTCGCCCACACCGACCGGGCGGATCTCCAGCGCGGTGAAGGCGAACGAGCCTCTGTTGACCCAGAAGTCGGGCTTGACCTGCATCACGACCCTGGCGCCGTCGGCCGGCCGCGGCACGGCGGCCTCGTAGACGCCGCGCGGGGTGGTGACCTTGGCCGACACGTTGGCGACCGGGTCGCGCAGCGTCATGAACACCGTGCCACCACGCGCGCTGAGGTCGGTGATCTGGCCCTCGACCCAGACCGTGCCGAGTCTGCCGATCCAACCGCCCACCATCTGAAGGACCGTGCGGATCGGCAGGGGAGACTCGGGTGAGGTCTTCTCGGTCATGGCGGAAGACTACGGGGTCGGTGCGACTATTCCCCGGCCTGCAGCTTCGCCAGGCGGTTCTCGAACATCTTGATCACCTCGGGCCGCGCCTTCGTGGCCTTCTCGAAGGTGAGGAAGTCGCCGATCTGCTCGGCGGTCTTGCCCCGCATCCTGGCGCGCAGGGACGCGACGGTCAGCTCGGAGTAGCCGGGCAGCGGCTCGGCCAGGTCCCCGGGGGCGGGGGTGCCTGCGGAGGCCGGCTCGGCGGCGGCCGCGGGCTCGGGCGCGGCGACGGGCTCCTCGGCCGGCTTCTTGGCCGCGGCGGGCTTCTTGGTCCTGCGGGTGGCCTTCGGCTTGGCCGCGGGGGTCTCCTCCACGACGGCGGCCTTCGCCTCGACCTCGGCGGGCTTCTCCGCGACCGCGGGCTCCTCCACCACGGCGGCCTTCGCCTCGACCTCGGCGGGCTCCTCCGCGACGGCGGGCTCGGCGGCGGTCGTGGGGGCGGAGGCGGCCTCGGGTTCGGCGGCGGCCTCCTCCACGACGGTGGCCTTGGGCTCGGCGGCGGCCGCGGGCTCCTCCACGCCGGCGGGCTTGGGAGCTGCGGGGGTCTCGGGGTTGGCGGTGGCCGCGGACTCGGACTTGCCGGCCGGGGTGAAGATGACTGGGTCGGGCTTGGTCTTGGCGACGCCGTTGGGCTCGGCCGAGCCGGGGCGCGGCGCGAAGATCACCGGCTCCTTGCGGGCGGGCTTGTCCTGCTCGGCTGCCGGAGCGGCGGCCACCTGGTCGGCGGCGGGGGTACGCGACTCGTACGCCTCCTCCTCTTCGCGCTCCTCCTTGTTGCCCAGGCTCTTGATGGAGTTCTTCACCCGGTCCACGACCAGCAGTGCCTGCCCGGCCGCGCTGAGCGTGGTCTGGATGACGAGGAGCGGAAGGTCCTTGGCCTTTTCCTTCAGCTCATCCTTGTTGGTGACGGTCTTAGCGATGTTGCGTATCACGTCGCTGAGGGACATGACGTCTCCCTGGGAGGTCAGTATTGGACGGCTAGTCTGGCAAACCGCGGGCAACCACGCACGCGCGGGCCTGATGGCCGCTCCACGTAGCATAGAAAGTATGGAGCCCCAGACCCCTACTTCCCGCCGAGTACTCGTAGCCAAGCCGCGCGGCTACTGCGCCGGAGTCGATCGAGCCGTGGTAGCGGTCGAGAAAGCCCTGGAGCAGTATGGCGCGCCGATCTACGTACGTAAGCAGATCGTCCACAACACCCACGTCGTCAAGACGCTCGAAGCCAGGGGCGCCATCTTCGTCGACGAGACCGATGAGGTGCCAGAGGGCGAGATCGTGGTGTTCTCGGCCCACGGCGTTTCTCCGGCCGTGCACCAGGAGGCCGAGCAGCGCGGGCTGCGCACCATCGACGCCACCTGCCCGCTGGTCACCAAGGTGCACAACGAGGCCAAGCGTTTCGCGAGCCAGGACTACGACATCCTCCTGATCGGGCACGAGGGCCACGAGGAGGTCGAGGGCACCTCGGGCGAGGCCCCTGACCACATCCAGCTCGTGGACGGGCTCGACTCGGTCGACAGAGTGCAGGTGAAGGACCCGAGCAAGCTGGTGTGGCTGTCGCAGACCACGTTGTCGGTCGACGAGACCACCGAGACGGTGACCCGGCTCAAGGAGCGCTTCCCCACGCTGATCGACCCGCCCAGCGACGACATCTGCTACGCCACGCAAAACCGGCAGGTGGCGGTCAAGGAGATCGCCGCCGAGGCGCAGCTCGTCATCGTGGTCGGCTCGGAAAACTCCTCCAACTCCAAGCGCCTGGTCGAGGTGGCCAAGGACTACGGCGCGGAGGCGTCGTACCTGGTCGACAACGCCGCCTTCATCCGCGACGAGTGGCTCGAAGGCGTCACCACGGTCGGCGTCACCAGCGGCGCGTCCGTCCCGGAAGAGCTGGTCGAGGAGGTGCTGGCGCGGCTGGCCCAGCACGGGTTCGACGATGTGACGGAGGTCGAGTCGGTGCAGGAGAGCATGCGCTTCGCCCTGCCCCACGAGCTGCGCAAGGACCTGCGAGTGTCCTAGTCGTCGCCGCGCGGGCTCCCGTACACCTTGGGCTCGAAGTAGCCCTCCGGCTCCGGCACGAACGTCTGACGCGGGCGCGGCACCTCCGCGCCCGCCTTCAGCTCTTCCCGGAGGTCGCGTACGTTGTCGCGCAGCCCGCGCCGCCAGGCGACCCCCAGCACGATGGCCGAGCCCGCGAACAGCCACGGCGCGCCGCTGGTCAGCGACGTGTAGAGGCCCAGCGCCAGCGACTGCACGATCGACACCGAGCCGAACGCGCGCCCGAGCTCCACGAAGAGCGTGGCGCAGAAGAACACCAGCGGCGGCGTCACCACCAGCGACAGCAGCTCGCGCCGGTTGACCAGGAGCACGCCGAGCAGGCTCGACAGCACGAAGGCCCCGCCCACGACGTACTGGATGTCGAGCAGCGCTGTCAGCACGTAGCCCGCCAAGGTGGAGACCAGGGCGAGCGCGATGGCGCCGCGAGCGGTCAGCCTGACCGCGGAACGCCTCTTCTCACCCAATGCTCCCCACCCCCATTTATTGCGACCCGTTGGCCAACTTACCGTTGGAGTGCGAAAGCAGAGGCGAGGTTTCCAGCAGTTCCGGGGATGCCAGGGGTCTGGGCAGGTCTTCGAGCATCTCGGGCGAGTCGAGATCACGGTCCACGACGCCCAGATCGTGCAGTTTGCGCGCGGTGACCAGGACGCGGCTTTCGAGCGATCCGACCGATTTGTTGTACGCCTCCACGGCCCGCGTCAGTGCCCTCCCGAGCGAGTCGACGTTCCTGCCCAGGGAGGACAGCCGCTCGTACAGCTCCTTGCCCAGCTCGAACACCGCCCGCGCGTTCTCGCTCAGCGCGGCCTGCTGCCAGGCGTAGTGCGCGGTGCGCAGCATCGTGATCAACGTCGTCGGCGTGGCGATGTGGACCCGCCGCGTCATGGCGTATTCCAGCAGCCCGGGATCGCGTTCGAGCGCTGGGGCCAGGAACGCCTCGCCGGGGATGAACAGCACCACGAACTCCGGCGACGGGTTGAACCCCTGCCAATAGGCCTTGGCCGCCAGCCGGTCGATGTGCTCGCGCACGTGCCTGGCGTGGGCGTCGAGCCTGACCGAGGCGAGGGACTCGTCGGACGCCTCAGCGGCCTCCAGATAGGCCGCCAGCGAGACTTTGGAGTCGACCACGATGTTCTTGCCCCCGGCGAGCCTGACGACCATGTCGGGGCGCATGGAGCCCTCCGTGACCTGCTCGTCGAAATCGCAGTGGCGCTGCATGCCGGCGATCTCGGCGACCCTGCGCAACTGGAGCTCGCCCCACCTGCCGCGCGCCTCCGGCCGTTGCAGGGCCCTGACGAGGGCGGTGGTCTGCGAACGCAGCTGCTCGTGGCTCTGCCGTACGAACTCCATCTGCTTGGCCAGCTCGGCACGGGCCGCACGCTGGCCGGACTCGGTGTCGCGCAGCTGGGACTCGACCCGCGCCAGCGCGTCCTTCAGCGGCTCCACCAGATGCTCGACGGCCTGCTTGCGCTGCTCGAGATCGCCCGCGGCCTCGGCTCGGGTGGCCGCCAGCCTGGTCTCGGCCAGCTCGAGGAATCGCACGTTGTTGACGTCGAGTGCGCGAGTGGACAGGGCCTGGAAACGCTCGGCGAGCTGCTCCTCGACGTAGACCAGCTTGTCGGCGGCCGACTTGGCCCGCGCGTCGGCCTCGGCCACCCGCACCGCCGCCCGCGTCCTGGCCACCAGGAACCCGATGAGGAGACCGGCGGCCAGACCTACGAGAAGCGAGACGATGTCCACTCGATCGATGATTGCAGGACTCCGGCGCCCCGTTCCCGCCCGACACGCTCGTTACGCTCAGCACGTAAACTTGAGCCCCGTGAGTCTCTCTATCGGTATCGTCGGTCTGCCCAACGTCGGCAAGTCCACGCTTTTCAACGCGCTGACGAAGTCCGGCAACGCGCTCGCCGCGAACTACCCGTTCGCCACCATCGAGCCGAACGTGGGCATCGTGGGCGTGCCCGACGACCGCCTGCCCAAGCTGGCCGAGATCTTCAACTCGGCCCGCATCCTGCCCGCCAAGGTCGAGTTCCTCGACGTGGCGGGCCTGGTCAAGGGTGCTTCCGAGGGGCAGGGCCGGGGCAACCAGTTCCTCGCCAACATCCGCGAGACCGACGCGATCTGCCAGGTGGTCCGGGTCTTCAGCGACCCCGACGTCACGCACGTCGACGGCGAGATCGCTCCCAAGCGCGACATCGAGACCATCAACACCGAGTTGATCATGGCTGACCTGCAGACGGTCGAGAAGGCCATCCCGCGCCTGCAGAAGGAGGCGCGCAACAACAAGGACAAGAAGGTCGCGCTGGAGGCCGCGGAGGCCGCCCTGAGCGTGCTGGAGACCGGCAAGACCATCTTCGAGAGCGGCCTCGACCGCGAGGAGATGCGCGACCTGCATCTGCTGACGGCCAAGCCGTTCCTGTACGTGTTCAACCTCGACGCCGACGAGCTGACCGACACCGCGCTCAGGGAGCAGCTGTCCACGCTGGTCGCGCCCGCCGAGGCGGTCTTCATGGACGCCAAGATCGAGTCGGAGCTCGTCGAGCTCGACGAGGAGGAGGCGCTGGAGCTGCTCCAGTCCGTCGGCCAGGAGGAGTCGGGGCTGCGGCAGCTCGCCAGGATCGGCTTCGACACGCTCGGCCTGCAGACGTACCTGACGGCCGGGCCGAAGGAGAGCAGGGCCTGGACGATTCGCAAGGGCGCCACCGCGCCTGAGGCGGCCGGTGTGATCCACACCGACTTCCAGCGCGGCTTCATCAAGGCCGAAGTCGTCTCCTTCGACGACCTGGTCGAGACGGGCTCCATCGCCAGCGCCCGCGCGGCGGGCAAGGCGCGCGTCGAGGGCAAGGACTACGTCATGCAGGACGGCGACGTGGTGGAGTTCCGCTTCAACGTCTGAGCGCAGCAGCCGGAGTGGGGCTCGCCGTTCCCACATTCCCTCGGGTCCAATCACGTAGCGCTGTCATTCGCTACGCTAAGTTACCGACGGTGGACGGCGGTGAAGCCCCCTCAGGCGTCTGATCCCGGGAGTCGGTATGACGTCTGATGCCGGGAAAACTGATGCGTCAACCACTTTGGGACCCCGCGCGTCGAATCGTCACGGCGTTCACGCTGACTCGGGAGGCCCTCAATGATCCGTCGCATCATCCGGAAACGACGTCCGGCGCCCACGCTCGCGGGCATCAGCCTTGAGGAGGAGCTGGCCCTGATCAGGGTCGAGCTCATGTACGGCCTGCGCGTCAACCGCGAGGCGTACCTCCGCAGGAAGGTCGACGAGCGCAACGAGATGGCGACGCGCATTCGTGAACGTGATGCCGCCGCGATGCTGGCCGACCTGCGCGGCTCTCTGGAGCGGGCGGTGCAGCCGACGGTCGTGGACCTGCACAGCCGGCGGCAGTCGCGGCCCACACAGGACCCGGAGCCCGCCTGACGGGCCGGGGCCGCCTTGCGATCCATACCAAATCCGCAGGTCGCGAGAGTCCATCCCTGTTGGACAGGTATCCGTGACTGTCGCGCTATGCGATTTTAGGCGTCTGGCCTGGTCAAAAGCCGATTCCACTGGGAACTGACAGGAATCGGCAATGACGCCTGGCGTCCGATCCGGTTTGCCGTCAGGTCGGTCATGCCGCAGCATGGGCGTGGCTTTCCTGGAAGAATGGCGGAGACCGGATAGGGTGACTACTTCACCGCGGATGATGGGGATCGGCAACGGACGACACCGCGCCAGCCGGGGGGATCGGCGCGAGCGGAGGCGTGATGGCTCGTAGGTCTACCGTCCAGCACGATCCTCGGATCGCTGGCGACCCCGAGCTTTCCGCGCGCCTCGACACAGCTGACTTCGACGCGCCGTCGCCCAGCAGGCCGCGGCGCGGCGGCTGGTCGGGCGGCGGCGGACGGTGGCTGGTATGGGTCGGCCGCATCGTTCTCTGGGCGCTTATTGTGGTTATCGCAGTGAATGGGGTTCGTGCCCCATTTGAGCGATTTACCCAGCAAGAGAGTGCGACGCCCAATGCCGTTACCCCTGCTCATCATGGATTTCCCGCCGACCGGGGCATGGCTTTCGCCGCCCAGTTCGCGGGGGTCTATCTCAATTTCAGTCCGGAAGACGCGGCCAGCAGGTCGCGCAAGCTCGCCGCGTTCCTCGCAGAGGGCATGGACCCGCAAATGGGATGGGACGGCTACGGCAAGCTCGCGGCCGTCGCCATCCAGCCGTACGACATCGAGGCGAGCGACGCCCACAACGCGGTGGTGAGCGTGGCCTTCCAGTCAGGCCCGCGCAGGCTGATGCTGTCCGTCCCGGTCTACTACTCGGGCGCCGACGGCGGCGGCAGGTTCGCGGTCGTCGGCCGCCCCGCGGTCCTGCCCGCTCCCGGCCCGGCCGACGTGCCGCAACTGGCCGCGCCGGAGACCGACGAGGCGACCGCGAGCGAGCTCAAGGAGCAGCTGAAGGGCTTCTTCACCGACTACGCCCTCGGTGACACCGCCGGCCTGCAGCGCTATGTCGCCGCCGGCGAGACCCTGCCGAGCTTCGGCGGCACGTTCACGTTCAAGGAGCTGAAGAAGGTCGTGGTGCCTGTGGGGGGTGCCACACGAGAGATCCAGGCGGTCGTGGTGTGGGTCGTGCCGAGCAACGAGACGCCCGCCACCCCCGATGCCACCGATCCGGCAGCAGTGGGAGGCACGCTCGAGATGGCCTACCGGCTGACCGTCGAGAAGCAGGGCGACAAGTGGTTCGTCGCCGACATCCGCGGCGCCGGTCGGGTCGTTGGATAGAGGCACGGCCGCGCTGCTGATCGATACCCCCCGGGAGGACAAGAAGTGACCTTGAAGACCGTAGTGCTCGCCTTGATCGAGATGTCGCCGTCGCCGGCGCCGACCGGCCTGGACACCGGAGGGCTCGCCGACATGCTGCGCGGGTTCTTCGCTCCCTTGTTCCTCGTCGTCGTCTCCGTGGTCGCGCTCTTCTTCCTCTTCACCCGCGAGATCACGCGATTCGTGCAGTTCCTCATACTGGCTGTGGCCATCGGCGTGATCTTCTACGTTCCCAACATCATCGAAGTGACGGCCAAGGCGATCGCGGGCGCACTGGGCATCAAGTGAGGGTTGAGACCGCTCCCCGGCGGTCATGAACGAGCGGGTGGAGAGGAGGACCGACGTGGACCTGCCCACGTATACGAACATCTGGCGGATCGAGAAGCGGCTCTACAAGCTGTACGACCTACGGCTGCCGATGCCGCTGCCGATCGTCTGGATCGGCGTGTTCGTCGGCGTGTTCGTCCCGTGGTCGCTCCTGCTGGTCCTGGTGGGCGTGCCGGTGGAGATGCCCTGGCATGTGCTGTTCCTCGTGCCGCCGGGGATCGTGACGTGGTTGTCCACCCGTCCCGTCATCGAGGGCAAGCGGCTCACCGAGCTCCTCGAGTCCCAGCTCCGCTACCTGGGTCAGCCGAAGGCGTGGTACCGCCTCGCGCCCATGTCGGAGCCCGAGACGATCACGTTCTCCGCCCGCGTCTGGCGCACCGTGCCCGCCAGGGCCAAGTCGAAGGCGCCCCGCAAGGCCCGCCAGCCGCAGCGGCGGCGCGAGGGCCAGCGCATCGCCGGTCCCCGCCAGGTCCGCCCCGCGGTCGCGGCCGCGGCTGCCGCCGCCTCCCAGGCTCGCGTGGCGGAGCCGACCACCGGCCGCTGGGGCACCCGCCGTGGCACGGCGCCCGCTCTCAAGGCCCGGACACGCCAGGCGGCGCCGCCCCCGGCACCAGGGTCCAAGGCGGGTGCGTTGCGGCGCGAGGAGGCCCTTCCAGGCGGCTCTGGACGCCGCGAGGAGACGCCGCTGGTCGCGACCCACGAGAGTCCGGCGACGGAAGCCGTCACGGTGGAGCGCGGCGGCACGACGGGCGCGGCCTTCCGGGAGCGTGGTGGTGCGACGGAGACCCCCGTCCGCGAGCGTGGGGGTGCGAGGGAGACTCCCGTCCGGGAGCGTGGGGGTGCGGGAGAGGCCGCCCTACGGGAGCGCGGTGGACGCGGAGAGTCCGCCACTCGGCAGCGTGGCGGAAGAGGCGAGGCGGCCCCTCAGGAGCGTGGCGGCCCGCGGGATGCCGCCCCCGCTGCCCGGGCCGATGTCGCGGCGCAGGAGCCCGCCGTCGAGGCGCGGGGCCGGGAGGCCGGCGCCAAGGTTCGGGGCGAGGCCGCCGGTACGCGGGGCGGGGTCGCCGGAGCGCAGGACGGGCTCGCTGAGGTACGGGGCGAGGCCGCCGGAGCGCGGGGCGGGGTCGCCGGTGCGCGGGGCCAGGAGGCCGCGGGCCGGGCGGAGACCGTACAGGGACTCGGACATGGATCGCCCGATGAGGCGGCGACCGCGCGTGAGGCGGCCGTGCCGCTCAACACGGGGGAGAGCCGCAATCCCGCCGCCGGCAAGCCCATCGACACCGAGGCGTTGCGGCGGCTGAGGAGGCTCGCGGCGAGCGCCGACGCCCCTCCGGACCAGGCGGGCCCCGCGGAGGGTGAGCGGCGCGAGGACGAGGTCGCGCGGGACCAGCACAGGAAGGGGCAGCCGCCCCGGCTGGGCCCGGCGATGGTGCTGCCGGGCACGAAGCGCGTCTGGCCGCCACTCAACCCCAACGCCAAGCCGCTGCCCCGCCCAGCCGCCCCCAAGCACGTTCGAACGGAGGCCGCCCCCGCCGCCCTTGATTCGCCCGACACACAGGACCCGACCCAGTCGGGTATCGCATCGGGCACGGCGGCCGACGCATCGGACAGGCGGGGCGACGCGCTGGATGTGCAGGACGACGCGCCAGACGTGTCCGGCACCGTGTCGGGCGCTCTGGGTGTGGTCGGTGACCCGATCGGCGCCGCCAGCCCGCAGCAGGATGGCAAGGCCGATGACGCACGAGGCGGCGTGGATACGCCCGGGTCCGGTGCCGTCGGCGACGAATCGGAGCGGCCGGGCGATGCGCCGGAGGGCGTGGCGCGGCCGTCGGCCGACGTGCCGGAGGCGGCCGCGCATGACGTGCCGGGGAGAGGCGTCCCGCAGGGCATTGCCGCGGTGCCCGATAGTGCCGCCTCCCAAGGGATCGCCGAGCCAGCGGGTGATGTGGACGCCGAAGCGGCCGCCGAGGTGTCGGGTGACGCTGACGTGCGGAAGCCCGCCGAGGTGCCGGGCGATGCCGATGTGCGGAAGCCCGCTGCGCGCGGGGAGCGGCCGGATCGGCCCGTGGTGCACGGAGAGCGAGTCGCACCGACGCTCGGCGATGTGCCGGACGCGCGGCCCGCGGCGCAGGGGCCGGGTATGGACGGGCGTCTCGGCGCCATGCAGGCCGCCACGGGTGGCCGTGGCGCGCCGAGGACGGATACGAGCGGCAAGCGTGTCGCACCAGCACCCAGCACCGGCGCCGGCCGGGGTGCGGCAGCGGTTTCCGGTGGCGATGAGCGTGTGTCTGCGCCCGACGCTGACCGGCGTGCACCAGCGGCCGGTAGTGGCGCCGGGCGGCGTGGGCCGGCGGCGGGTGGCGGTGGCGAGCGGGTGGAGCCGGCGGCCGGTTCCGGTGGTGATCGGGGTGTGGCGGCTCGTGACGGCGCCGGTGGGCTTGTTGCGCCTGTGCCTGTGCCCCGGCCCGGTGAGGGTCGGGTGCGGCGGGTCGAGTCCGTGGTGGGACGCGACTCCGGCGGGTGGCGGAGGATCGCTCAGGTGGTCGTCGGCGGGGGCGGGGTGCGGACCGACGGGTCCGAGATCGACGAGGCCAGGGCCAGGGGCGTGTTCAGCGGCAGCCGCAGGATCGTGGTCCTGGGCTGCACCGGCGGCGCGGGCCAGAGCACCACGGCGCTCATGCTCGGCCACACCTTCGCCACATACCGCGACGACAGGGTGGTGGCCGTCGACGCCAACACCGGCGGCAGCACCCTGACCAGCAAGATCCAGCCGGAGACGCCCGAAACCCTCACCTCGCTGCTGTCCGGGCTCGACCGCGTCAGCGGGTATCTCACCATGCGTGGGTACACGACGCGGACCGCCTCGGGGCTCGAGGTGATCAGCGCGGACACCGACGCGGGTGCCGAGCAGCGGCTGGCGGACCGGTCGTTCTTCTCCGACCATCGGCTGGGCGAGTCCATGCGTCTGCTCGACCGCCACTACAAGCTCGCCGTCATCGACCCGGCTCCCGCGCTGGCGGCCAGGGTCCTGCCGTACGCGGACCAGCTCGTCCTTGTGGTCCCCGCGAGCGAGGAGGCGTCCGAGGCGGTGGCGATGACGTACGAGTGGCTCGACGGGCACGGCTGTGCGGACCTGCGCAGGCGTGCGGTCATGGTGGTCAATGGCGTGAGCAGGCGCTCGATGGCCGACGTCGAGCAGGCGGAGTCGGTGGCCAGGGGCAGGTGCCGGGCCATCGTCAGGGTCCCCTGGGAGGACGGCCTGGCGCCCGACGGCGCGGAGGTCGTCGACCCCGGGCA